>UQRJ01000012.1 GCA_900543345.1 uncultured Sporolactobacillus sp.
CGAGATGTCTTAGGGTCTCGTGGGCTCGGAGATGTGTATAAGAGACAGTCCAAGCATTAATTTTCTTCTGAGTAACCTTATTGGCCTCGTAACGCCACAAATAAGAGACGCGTTCTTTTCTTGGCATCTGAGTTCCTTCTTTATAATAAATATCTGTAATATATATTAAAAAATACGTTTGGATATATCGCAACATTATATATGCATAAGATATATCGGCGGATTTCCAGCGACAGTTTGTTTTCTGCTGTTGCAGCAATCTCCTGCCTGGTAACGTAAATTTTCATTCATACAACATCGTTCATGCCACTGCATAAGCCAATTCCCGGATCGTCAAACCACGACAGGACATGTTATCGATAAGCGAACAACATAGCCGTCTTTTCAGCAATTGTGAAGCAATCGGATGCAGGAAAGCGCTTTTTCGCGTACAATAAAAGTAGTAAGCTGTTGGAGAAGGAAGGTTCGTCCGCTGTTTAATGATATTTTTTTGCAAGCGTGTCGCAAACAAAAGGTGCCCTACACGCCGGTGTGGTTCATGCGTCAGGCTGGACGCTATCAGCCGGAGTACAGAAAAATCCGCAGTCGTTATTCGTTTTTTGAAATTGGCCGCCGCCCCGATCTTTGCGCTAGGGTGACCCGGTTGCCGGTCGAAAAGCTCGGTGTCGACGCAGCCATTCTCTTTGCCGATATCATGACGCCGATCAAGGCCAGAGGTATCGGCATCGATCTCGTCGAAGGCGTCGGCCCCGTCGCGCGGCATCCGATCCGTTCGGGAGCGGACTTCGCCGCATGGAGACCGCTGGAGACGGCACGCGACCTGCCCTATGTCATCGAGACGGTCGAGTTGCTGCATCACCAGTTGACAGTCCCGCTGATCGGTTTTGCCGGCGCCCCATTTACGCTCGCCAGCTACTTGATCGAAGGCGGCCCTTCGAGAAACTATCATCGTACAAAAGTGTTTATGTATACCCGTCCGGACGACTGGGCCGCATTAATGAACGACCTGGCGGCAATGACACTGGATTATTTGCGCATGCAAATTCGGGCCGGCGCGCAGGCGGTCCAAGTATTCGATTCCTGGGTCGGTACACTCAGCGTCGAAGATTACCGTCGCTATATTGCACCGACGATGATCAAAATCTTTACCGGATTGCGAGAAAGCGGAGCGGTAATCCTCTACTTTGCCGCGGGGGCGGGACATTTGCTCAGCGAATGGAATCAGCTGCCGGTCGATGTGCTGTCATTCGACTGGCACACTTCCCCCGGCGATCTAGGCCGATTGCATATCGATAAGGCGGTGCAGGGCAATCTCGATCCGTCGCTGCTGCTCGCGCCGCCAGCCCTATTGAAGCGCCGTGTCACATCGTTGCTCGATCAAATGGCCGGTCGCCCCGGTTATATTTTCAATCTCGGCCACGGTGTGTTCCCGGACGTCGACGAGGAAACCTTAGCCGCTTTGACCGCATTCGTTCATCAGCATACCAGAAAGGATGAATGCTCCCCCACTTAATGTCAATGACACTTAAAACGGAAAATTATTCGCTACTCGACAGTAAAACAACGGGCCGCCGGAGATTAGCGTTGAAATCTCCGGCGACCCGTTTGTTCGTATGGTCCCATTATTTGTCGGTCAGACGGCGGAATGCGTTCTCTGCCGCTTGAATCGTTCGTTCGATGTCTTCATCCGTATGTTTCGTCGACAGAAATACTGCTTCGAACTGTGAGGGAGCGAGCGAAACGCCTTGTGCGACCATCGCCGCAAAATACGTCTTAAAGTGCTCCAGATCGGATGACTTGGCCGACGCATAATCAGTCACTTTCCGATCGGTGAAGAAAAAGCTCAGCATTGCACCGACGTGATTCACGGTTAGCGGAACGGCGTATTTTTTTGCTGCCGCCTGAAAGCCCCGTGCCAGCCGATCCGCCTTCTTGCGGAGTTCGTCGTAGTCCGCCGGTTTCAGCTGTTTGAGTGTCATGTAGCCGGCGGCCATGGTCAATGGATTGCCCGACAGCGTTCCGGCTTGATAGACCGGCCCCTCCGGCGCGACTTTCTTCATGATCTCGCGCCGTCCGCCGTACGCGCCGACCGGCAGACCGCCGCCGATAATCTTGCCGAAGGTTGTCAGATCGGGCTTAATGCCATAGTAACCTTGTGCACAATCGTAAGCGACGCGAAAGCCGGTCATCACTTCGTCGAAAATCAGCAGCGATCCGTACTGTTCGGTGATGTTTCGCAGCGATTTCAAAAAGCCGGGCACCGGCGGCACAACGCCCATATTGCCGGCGACCGGTTCGACGATGACACAGGCAATCTCGTCACCGTATTTTTTAAACACCTTTTCGACGCCGTCCGGGTCGTTATATGGCACCGTCAGTGTCTCCTTCGCCAGCGCCGCCGGCACTCCCGGGCTATCGGGCAGGCCAAGCGTGGCGACGCCGGACCCCGCCTTGATCAGCAGCGAATCGGAACTGCCGTGATAGCAGCCTTCGAATTTGAGGATCATCCGGCGTCCGGTAAAACCGCGGGCCAGCCGGATCGCACTCATCGTTGCTTCAGTACCCGAATTGACCATCCGGATCATCTCCACCGACGGCACGCGCGCGGTCACCAGTTCGGCCAGCTTCGTCTCAAGCACATTCGGCGCACCGAAGCCGAACCCTTTTTCCGCCGCCTGCTTGACAAATTCAACGACTTTTTCATCGGCGTGACCGAGAATCAGCGGTCCCCAACTCAGTACGTAATCAATAAATTCATTGCCGTCCAGATCGTAAACCTTCGACCCCTTGCCGCGATCAATATAGATCGGGCTCAAATCCACCGCTGAAAATGACCGGACCGGACTGTTGACGCCGCCCGGCATCAACGGCTTTGCTTCCTTATAGGCGGCGATTGAGCGATCAAAATTCATCCTTGACCGCCTCCGTCCCGCAGCCAGCGGACGGCGTCCTTGGCATGATATGTAATAATCAGGTCGGCGCCGGCGCGCTTCATCGCTGTCAATGCCTCAAGTACGACCGCCCGTTCGTCGATCCAGCCGTTTTGCGCGGCGGCCTTGACCATCGCGTATTCACCGCTGACATGATAGGAAACAAGCGGCAGATTGATACGATTGCGTACGTCGCGCAAAATGTCCAGATAGGGGAGCCCCGGCTTGACAATGATAAAATCGGCGCCCTCCCGCACATCGGATTCCGCCTCGCGCAGCGCTTCGCGCCGGTTTGCCGGATCCATCTGATACGTCCGGCGATTGCCGAATTTCGGTGCACTTTCGGCAGCATCGCGGAACGGACCGAAAAACGCCGAGGCATACTTGACCGCATAGGACATGATTGGAATCTGCATATACCCGGCTTCGTCCAGCGCAGCGCGGATGGCGGCCACGAATCCGTCCATCATATTCGACGGCGCGATAATGTCCGCACCGGCTTCAGCCTGGGAAACGGCCGTACGGGCCAGATAGGTCAAACTTTCATCATTGTCGACGTCGCCGTTCCGGATGATGCCGCAGTGACCGTGATCGGTGTATTCACACAGGCAATTGTCGGCGATGACGATCAGATCGGGATAACTCTTCTTCGTCTGCCGGATTGCCCGCTGCACAATGCCCTGTTCATCGTAGGCCCCCGAACCGACGGCGTCCTTTTCTTTCGGAATACCGAAGAAAATCACCGCCGGGATGCCGAGAGCAGTGACTTCGCTGAGTTCCTCATTCAGCCGGTCAAGTGAATACTGGTACACATTCGGCATCGACGGAATTTCCGATTTGATATCCGTACCTTCATCGGTAACAAAAAGCGGATAGATGAAGTCCGACGGCTGCAGAAACGTCTCCCGCACCATTTTTCTCAGCGTCGCTGTGCGCCGCAGCCGGCGATGGCGATCAAACGTAAGATGATCCATTTTAACGACTTCCTTCATGATTGAGATTAAGATAATAAGTTGCCAGTGTGTCGATCAGGTCGACAGCGGTATAATGGACAGGCGTGACATCCGGCGCGTAACCGAGCGACGTAAGCGCCCGTGCCGTTGCCGGACCGATGACCGCGACGGTGCAGCGTTTCATCGCTTCGCGCCACCACCCGTCCGGTAAAAGCTCGCAGAAAAAGCGGACCGCCGACGGACTGGCGAAGGTGATCGCCGCCAGGTCGCTCGATCCGGCGACATCGGCCAGGCGGGCAGCATTAGACCGGTCGGCGATCGTTTCATATAGCAGGCACGTATCGACTCTGATCCCCATTTCCTTGAGCCGGTCCAGCCAGCTCGTGTGCGACAAGGAACCGAGCGGTACCGCGACCCGCTTCGCTTCGATTTGCCGAGTCCGGAATGCCTCAAGCAGCCCTTTTTCCGAAAATGATTCCGGAACAAAGTCAACCGTCAGGCCGGATGCCCGCAGATAGTCTGCCGTTTTCTTCCCGACAGCGGCGATCCGGGCATCCGGCGGCAGTTTGGTAGGTTTAATCAAGTGCATGAACGCATCAATGCCGTTCGCACTCGTAAACACAAGCCAGTCCGCCTGCCGCACCGCGTCAAACCAACGCTCCTTTTCCCACATGCCAAGCGGAACCGGGCGATAGGCCAGCACCGGCAGCAAAATAGGAATGCCGCCGTAAGCTCTGATGCGTGCGCACATTGCAGACGCCTGGCGGCGGGCACGTGTGACCAGCACCTTTTTCCCCGCCAACGCTTGCGGTAAACGTTCACTTTGCATCGGAATCGCTTCCCAACGTCAATTCAGCCAGAATGTCGCCGGCGCCGCGAGCCAGAACGTCTTCGGCCGCCAATGCGCCGAGTGTTTCCGGATCGCGTCCCAAGCGACGGGTCTCCAGCACCTTTTTCCCGTTCACAGCCGCCACCAGCCCACGCAGTGTCAACCGGCCGCTCGGCTCACGCTCGCAATACGCGGCAATCGGCACCCGGCAACTGCCGTTCAATCGCTTAAGAAATGCACGCTCGGCTCCGACGGTTACTGCCGTCTCCTCATGATGAATCGACTGCAGCAATGTTCTCAATTCGCTATCCGACGACCGGCACTCAATCGCCAATGCCCCTTGTCCGACGGCCGGAAGCATTAACTGAAAAGGTAGCGCTTCCGCCGGTTCCTTGATGTTCAGCCGTTTCAATCCTGCCGCCGCAAGTACAATGGCATCGAAATCACCCGCCTTCATGCGAGCGATCCGCGTATCCACATTGCCGCGCAGCGGACGAATCTTCAGATCGGGACGGAGATGACGCATCTGTGCGGCGCGGCGCAGACTGCTTGTCCCGACGGAAGCTCCGCGCGGCAATGTCGCCCACGTATATTTTTCCCCGCTGAGCAGCACGTCGTGCGGATCCCCGCGAACGGGAACGGCCCCGATCATCAGACCCGGCGGCAGTTCGGCGGGCATATCTTTCATACTGTGAACGGCCACGTCGATCGTCCCATCCAGCAGCGCCCGCTCGATTTCTTTGACAAACAATCCCTTCCCGCCGACTTTAGCCAACGCAACATCGTGGATCCGGTCGCCTTTCGTCACGATACGGCAAAGCGAACAAGAAAACCGGTCGGATTGCGCTTCCAACCAACCGATGACCAGCTGGCTCTGAACCAGAGCCAGCTTACTTTTCCGTGTCCCGACACGAATGGTTCTCATATCAAGCACTCACTTCTCTCTTGTCTGATTGCACGCGAAAAGGCCTGGCGACGCTTAATGGACACCGGCCTCCGACCTTTCGCGCCGCACCGGCTTGTCCGCTGCCGACTCAGGTTTCTCATCCGCCACTTTCACATCGGCCGGCAGATTAAATATTTCGGCAAAATGACGAATCGCATGCCGCCCGTGCTCACAGCCGGAAAGTTCTTTAATCTTAGCGATCGGATCACGCAGCAGCTGGTTCAACATGCTCTGCGACTGCTTACTGATCACCTTCCGTTCCCGTTCCGTCATATTGGGCAATTTACGTTCGATCCGCTCCATCGTTTCCGTATGAATCGACTGAACTTTGTGCCGGAGCGCCGAAATGACGGGAACAACGCCGAGTGTCTGCAGCCATTGCAAATAGTTCTTCATCTGCCGGTCGATCAGCTGCTCAATTCGCTGTGCTGCCTGCCGGCGTGCCCGAAGACTTTCATCAACGATATGGTTCAAGTCGTCGATATCGAATAGGCGAACATTTTCCAAACGGGCAACTGCCGGATCGATGTTGCGCGGCACGCCGATGTCTACCAGAATGAGCGGCCGCTGCCCACGCTTAGCGACCAGCGACGACAATCGTGCTTCCGTCATCAAAAAACCCGGTGCCGATGTCGCGGCAAAAACAATATCGCTGATCTTAACGGCCTCGTCCAGCCGATCAAATGCCGCCGAATGCCCGCGAAACTGCCGTGCTAGTAAATCGGCCTTCGCTTGGGTCCGGTTCACAATCGTCAGATTACGGACCCCGTTGCCGCGGAAATGTTTCAACGCGAGCCGACTCATCTCGCCCGCCCCGATGATGACAACCGACTTATTTTCCAGCGGAGCGGCAACCTGCCTGAGCAGTTTGACTGCCGCATAGCTGACCGATAACGGGTGGTCGTTGATTTGCGTCTCGTCCTGGCCGCGCTTGGCGACGGTTAACGCTTCTTTAAAGAGTTCATTGAAAAACGCACCCGTTGTTCCAACCGCTCGGGCAGCGCGAAAACTGTCGCGGACCTGTCCGAGAATTTGCGTTTCGCCGAGAATCATCGAATCCAATCCGCAAGTCACCCTGAAAAGATGGAGAATCGCTTCGCCATCCGCTTTCACTCGCAAATAGGGTGCAAGTGCCGCCGGCGGGCAATGGAACCATTCAGTAAAGAAATGCATCCCGTCCGCCCGGCCTACGCGGAGCCGATCGCAAACGACGTATACCTCCGTCCGGTTGCAGGTCGAGACAATCACACTCTCATCCAACGCGTTCATTGCTCTCAATTGGGCAAGTGCCGTCTTCAGACGCGAAGACGGAATCGTCAGCTTCTCTCTGATATTCACCGGTGTATCATGATAAGTCATACCAATCATTAATATATGCATTCATCGTTCCCCCAGTTCGATGACCGGTAAAAAAATACGTCAAGGCCTGCCGCCGAGCCTTGCTGTTTTCAGGCTCTTCTTTCAAACTAGCAAATGAAAGGGATAAAAATCAATGGAAACGCTGCATTTAAGTGATTTTTTTCACAGTATAGACACAGAATGTTCACATTGTTGCGCCGTAGTGGCTCCACCGCCCCTGCCGGCAATCATTCCGGCTCTATTCTCCCATTCATTGTAACGCAGAAGCGCGGGCATTATAAGCGTTTTAGCTATGCTGCACCGCAGAACAGCCGCTTTCCTTCAGATCTGCTTAAAAGCGCGCAGCCAATCGATCGCCGCCGGCAGCCATTTGGCGACATGCGTATCGATATACTGCCGGCTCCGATCATCCGGGGGAGCCGTTAGCCGGTTGGCAAGCGACAGACCGTGGCGCCCTTTCCGGAACACATGAGCTTCGAACGGAATATGATGCGCATTCAGCGCGGCCTGATAAGCAATCGTATTTTTCGCCGGTACAGTTCCGTCGGTAGCCGTATTCCAAATAAACGTCGGAATATTATCTTGATTAACCAGCTTATCGGCTTCCAGCGACGGAAAATCACCTTGTATGTTCCGGACAGTCGCTTGATCGGACGGCCAACCGTAATTGAAGTTGATGACCGGATAACAGAGAATCTGTGTGCGAATCCGCAGTTCCTCACTTGATGCGTCCAACGCGTCAAGCAACCACGACTTATTCCACGATGCCGCGTACATCGCCGCTACATGCCCGCCGGCAGAAAAACCGATGAGGTTCACTTTGTCCGGATCAATCTCCAATGCATCCGCATGCCGCTTCGCGAATTGTACCGCCGCACCGACCTGAATGAGCGGATCGGGGTAGACTGGCTTTTCCCCCGAAATCAGTGCATAGCGGAGAATCAGCGCATTCATCCCCTGGGCCATAAACTGCAGGGCGACGATCTCCGATTCCCGGTCCGAAAGCATCGTATATCCGCCTCCCGGACAGACAATCATCAGCGAGCGACGATCCTGTTGCTGAAAATCTTTAATCTGATCACGACTATATACGGCAAAATTCACCTTGATTTTACCAATCACAAATGAAACTTCCCTGACTCTCATGTTGGATCCTCCTCGGTATCATTTATACTTCGGCATCGGACAGGCTGCCCGTCCTCATGCCTCAAGTATACACTTTTCAGGTCCAGCCGATCATCGAGCGAATGAATTAGGCTTTCGATCTGCCCGCCGGTCTCGGATCCGCATACACATACGCTGCCTATCGAATTATTGCAGATTGCGATTCAGATTGGCCATCTCAATGCCGGAAACGACCGCATCCCAGCCCTTGTTTCCCGCTTTTGTCCCGGCCCGCTCCACCGCCTGCTCAATGTTTTCCGTCGTCAGCACACCGAAGATCACCGGGATGCCGCTGTCGAGCCCGGCCCGCGCAATGCCTTTGGACACTTCGCTGCAAATATAATCGTAATGCGAGGTTGCGCCGCGGATAACCGCTCCAAGCGCCAGTACGGTGTCATATCGCCCCGACGTTGCCATTTTTTTCGCAATCAGCGGGATTTCAAAGGCGCCAGGCACCCACGCGATGTCAACCGCTTCATCGGCAACGCCGTGTCGCTTCAGCGCATCTTGTGCACCCGCCAGTAAACGATTCGTGATAAATTCATTGAACCGACTGACGACAATACCTACCTTTAATCCACTGCCAATCAGATTCCCTTCATAGACGTTTCCCATAATCCTGTTTCCTCCTCATTTATCTTTATCATCGTGAAAAATTGCTTAGCCAATGGCGCAACAAAATCGTCGAATGCCCAGAACGATTGTAAAAGGACAATGTGACCGATGACTTCAGTTTTTCTGAACATGCAGCAAGTGCCCCATTTTCTCTTTTTTCGTCAGCAAATAGGACTTGTTCTGTGCATTGGCCGGGACTTCCAGCGGAATCCTTTCGATCCGAGCGATGCCGTGCTGCTTCAATCCCTTGATTTTCAGCGGATTGTTCGTCAGCAACTGAACGTTAGTGATGCCGAGATCTGTTAAAATTCCGGCGGCGGCTCCGTAATCGCGCATATCGGCCGGAAAACCGAGTGCTTGATTTGCCTCAACGGTATCCTCACCTTGCTCCTGCAATTTATACGCCCGCAGTTTATTTAACAAACCGATGCCCCGTCCTTCCTGACGCAAATAGATCAGCACGCCCCGGCCTTGCTCGGCAATCCGGCGCAGAGCGGCATGCAGCTGGGGGCCGCAATCGCAGCGTTTAGAGCCAAATACATCGCCGGTCAGGCATTCCGAGTGAATGCGGACAAGTGTCGGTTCGTTGCCGCCGAGCCGCCCCCTGATCAGCGCAATATGTTCCTTACCGTCGAGAATACCGCGGTAACCCACCGCATGAAACCGGCCGTATTCCGTCGGCAAATCGACTTCTGTCACTCGACGGACCTGGGCTTGCCGGCGATAGGCCGCCAAATCGTCGATGGTGATCGTTTTCAACCGAAAGCGTTCGGCTATCTTTTCCAGCGCGGGGCGGCGCGCCATGTGACCGTCGT
This sequence comes from uncultured Sporolactobacillus sp., assembly GCA_900543345.1. Classification (GTDB taxonomy): domain Bacteria; phylum Bacillota; class Bacilli; order Bacillales; family Sporolactobacillaceae; genus Sporolactobacillus. The sequence continues at coordinate 9,612 of UQRJ01000012.1, forward strand.
CGTCCAGTACTTCGCAGATCGCAGCGGCCGGCACGGCACCCGCCAACTTCGCCAGATCGACGGCGGCTTCCGTATGCCCGCGGCGCTCGAGCACCCCGCCTTGCCGGGCAATAAGCGGAAAAACGTGCCCCGGGCGATGAAAATCCGTCGCCCCGGCCGTCTCCGATACCATTGCCCGAATCGTCTGCGACCGCTCAAAAGCACTGATGCCGGTCGTCGTCGATCGATGATCGATACTGACGGTAAACGCCGTTTCGTGATTATCAGTATTGTTAGCAACCATCGGCGCCAGCCCAAGCTTTCGCGCCAACCCGGTATCAACCGGCACGCACAGTAACCCCTTGCCATGGGTCACCATAAAGTTGACAGCGGCCGGAGTCGCGTGTTCGGCCAAGACGACCAGATCGCCCTCGTTTTCGCGATCCTTGTCGTCACAGATCAGAATCAGTTTGCCGCGTTTTAGATCTTGCACCGCTTCTTCGATTGTCTCTTGCATCGTCATCCCTCCAATTTAAACTTACACAAATCCATTTTCCCGCAGCGAATCCATCGTCAGTCCGCCCTCCGGTGGTTGCCTCCGCAATTGTTGGCAAACATATTTTTGCAGAACGTCACATTCAATGTTGACATCGGCGCCGATTCCCTTCCGACCCAAAACGTTATGTAAAAACGTATGCGGAATCAGTGAGACCGTGAAATCGCCCGACCCGACACCGAATAGCGTTAAGCTTGTGCCGTCGACGGCAACAGAACCCTTTTCGGCCATTTGTCGCAACAATTCAGCGCCGGTCCGGATCGTCAGCAGGTGCGCATTGCCGCGCCGGACAATGCGCACGATGTAGCCGATGCCGTCGACATGGCCGGTCACAAAATGTCCCCCGTAACGATCGCCGGCCCGTAGCGCCCGTTCCAGATTCACCGGATCGTTCGGTCGCAATTGGCACAATGTCGTCGAATGCAATGTTGCCGGCATCAGATCGACCGTAAATTGCCGCCTAGCAGCACGAACGACCGTGACACAAGCACCGCTGACCGCAATGCTGTCGCCGATCGCGATCCCGCTGAGAATACGGTCGGCCCGAATCGTCAGTTGTGCCGATCCGGGGCGTTCGCAGAAAGTACCGATGTGTCCGACTTCCTCAATTAGTCCGGTAAACACCTTTTACTCATCTCGATCCGCAACAATTTTTAGATCTCCGTCAAGCTTTTCCACCCGTTTAATCGTCAGCCGGGCGGCATCCGTCAACCGTGCGACACCGGCGCCGCCAATCGCCGGCAGTGCACCGGTGCCGCCAATCAACTTGGGTGCCGCGTAGACGACCAGGCGATCCACGGCCCCGGCCTGCAGGAAGCTCCCATGTACCGTCGCGCCGCCCTCGACAAGCAAAGAGGTAATCTCTTTTTCGCCCAATAGTGTCAGTACGTCGCGCACATCGACGGTCTCCCGCGCCATTCGATAAATGACAACATGCCCGCCGCCGATCCGCGCGGCCTTTGTTTCGTCGATCGTGCACCCGGTAATGATCCAGGTCGGCGCGCCGGCGTCAGTAAGCAGCGCACTTTCCTCGGGAATCCGCAAGTGGGTGTCGAGCACGACGCGGACCGGTTGGCGCGCCTGCGGATGCAGACGAACACTCAGACGCGGATTATCCGCCAACGCCGTACCGATCCCGACGAGCACGGCATCGTAGCGTTCGCGCAGTTTTTGCCCGTCACGCCGAGCCGCCCTGCCGGTAATCCACTGACTCTCGCCGGTCCGCGTTGCCGTTTTTCCGTCCAGGCTGCAGGCCGTCTTCAGTGTGACAAATGGCGTCCGAGCGCAGATATAATGAAAAAAGAAACAATTAATCGCAGCCGCTTCTTGCTCCAGCAGGCCGATGTCGACCTGAATTCCCGCCGCCCGCATTCGGGCAGTGCCTTTCCCGGCAACAAGCGGGTTCGGATCGCGAGTGGCAATGACAACCCGCTTCAGCCGCTTGCGAACGATCAGATCGGCACAGGGCGGCGTCCGGCCGAAGTGGGCGCACGGTTCCAGCGTGACATAGAGCGTCGAATCGACCGATTGATCGCCCGCCATACGGAGCGCCTGCACTTCCGCGTGTGCTTCGCCCGCTTTTAAGTGGGCACCGACGCCAATCACGCGGCCACTCTTAACCACGACGGCACCGACTGCCGGATTCGGCCGGGTCTGCCCGACCGTCGCCGCTGCCAATTGAATCGCCAGTTTCATATAATCCTCATCACCCATGTCGGTCACTTCCCGATAAAAAATAATCCCCCGAAGAAGAACACTTCTTCGGGGGTTGATTCACGAACCTATTTGCGCCGGCACTGTGCGCGGACGCCAAAAAAAACGGCGCCCGACACACCTGATAACACGACTGCGGCTCTCCTTCTCCCATCCAGACTTTACTGTCGGCTCCAGCTTCTCACTGGAATCCACCGCTTGCTGATTTAGCAACCGGGTCGCGGGCTGTCGTTCACCTGAACGAATCACCGCCGGTTGGGAATTTCACCCGACCCCGAAGGAACTGTATTATGAAATTGGTTACATTATAGCACAAACGATGGGCTGATCACATCGAAAAGGTCGTCAATCATTCATCACCGGGGAAAGATTGGCATCTAATCGATTGATGGTTACGCCTAATCGACTGATCCTTGCGTCCAACTGCGAAAACTCACTCCAACCTGCCGGGCGGGTGCCCGCCTACTAAAATGATTCATTCTGCGCCATCCTATCGAAATCATGTGAAGGTTAGCTCTGCCTGCGCCGATTTACGTCAACGGATAAATGCTTCCTCTCGGCCGGCCAGTGCATCTTCCAGCCACAGCGGCCCCATTTTCAACAACCGATCCGGTAAACGTTCCGGCGGAAAAAAGCGATATTCCAGCGATTCCGTATTATTCACGTGCAGATGGCCGCCGATGATCTGCGCTAAAAAGCAGTTGGTGATAAAATGGACGTTTTTTCCGTCCGGATAATGAAACAGCTGAAACGCCGGATCGGAATACACACCGATCAGTTTTCTAATCGTGATTGTTACGCCTGCTTCTTCGCGCAGTTCGCGCACGGCCGCATCGGTAATCGTCTCACCCGGTTCGACATGGCCGGAGGGAATACCCCATGCCCCTACATCCGCCCGTTTTTGTAACAGGACCCGCTGCCGCCGATCGAAAATAACAACGGCCACACCGGGATAAATCTGATCAATGCGCTTCATTGCCGCTCTCCCCCTTTTAAATAAAGCTCTGTTAAACCGGGCTGTTGTTTTTTCGCGGTAGGCACTCGCGCTTTTCCCGCAGGAGTCCCGCGTCTTCCGCCCCAAACCACAGGACAACAAAACAACATTATTGTTAGACAGAGCCTAAAACAAAGAAAACTTGCGAGGCCAAACCGCTGGTGTCGGCTGAGCCTTAGTTACGCTCATACCCTAAAAATCTTTTATTTTTTTGTATAAAAAAACCGCGGGGAAAGTATTCAGTGCAACAAAAACACACTGAACCTTTCCCCTCGGATCTTTTCTATACAATAGGTGCCTCTTGCTATCGCAGGAGATGAGGCCCTCGGTCGCCGACCTTCTTCCGCAGAAGAAGCGGAACCCTAGCCACAGTTTTCCGGTTCATCGATTTGATTGTATCGTAATCAATTCGGTTGTGCAACCAAAAATAGGGCGGCGTTTCGTGTTACACTCTTTTTAACGAATTTCAATCAGATCCTCAGGGCACGTCAAACACTGTGAAAAAAGGGGACAGTAGACAATGAAGTTGGATACGACGGATGTACAGATTCTCAATCTATTAAAACAAAATAGCAAATATTCACTGCGCAAGCTGGCCGGACAAGTGCACCTGTCCGCCCCATCCGTTGCCGAACGGGTCAGAAAACTGGAAGCGGCGGGCGTCATCGCCGGCTATACGATGCAAATAAATCGGAAAGCACTGGGGTATACGATCGACTGCTGGATCGAGGTAACGCTGCGAACCGGCGACAGCCATCGGTTCACGACGTTTATCCGCCATTGCCCGACAATTATCCGCTGTTACTGCATCGCCGGCCGGGCCTGCTACATGCTGCTATTGACGGCCGACTCGCTGACGGCCGTGGAACGGGTGATCAAACAAATGGCTCCGTTCGCGGAAACAGTCACCCATATTGTGCTGTCCGAGGTCCCGATAGCGGATCGCCTAATCGAACAGGCGGCACGCAATAAATCGCGTTGATTTTCATTCGTTTACTCTTTTTATAAAAAAACGATTCAATCATGAGGCAGTAACGGCATCATTCTTTTCACTCTTTCTGCCATTTCCGTATCCCGCACTTTACAATAGAACTAATCAAAATATTCGGGAAAGCAAAGGAGTGAGTAAGCGATGATGAGCGAAAAAGGGAGCGATATACTCTTCGCCGGCGGTACGGCAATCATTTTATGGGCATCGGCCTTCGCCGGCATTCGGGCCGGACTGACGGCTTATTCGCCGTTGCATTTGGCCTTTTTGCGCATGCTGATCGGTTCGCTGGGGCTGGCCGGTTTCGCATTGCTGACCGGGCTACGTTTGCCGGATTTCCGCGACATTCCGATCATTTTGCTGGCCGGATTCAGCGGTTTTACTGTTTATCATTTAGCCTTGAATATCGGCGAAGTCACGGTAAGCGCCGGCCCCTCCAGCCTCATTGTGGCGTCGTCCCCGGTGTTCACGGCGCTGCTAGCAACGTTTCGCCACAGAGAGCGGCTGAGCACGCGGGGATGGCTGGGCACGGCCGTCTGTTTCGCCGGCGTGGCACTGGTCGCGCTCGGAACGGACGGGACGTTTCATTGGCGCAGCGGTATCTTCTGGATCTTATTGGCCGCCTTTTCCGAAAGCTTTTACTTCGTGATACAGCGGCCCTACTTGCAAAAATATGGTACGATCGCTTTTACGACCTATACGATTTGGGCCGGCACACTGTTCATGGCCTGCGGGGCACCCGGCGTGACAGCGGACATCCAATCCGCGTCACTCGCGGCCAATCTCAGTGTCCTCTACCTCGGTATTTTCCCGACGGCCGTCGCCTATTTGGCGTTTGCTTACGCCACCCTTCGCGCCGGTTCCACGAAAAGCTCTGCCTCTATCTATCTGACACCGGTGATCGCCGTGCTCATTGCCTGGTTCTGGCTGGGCGAAGTCCCCGACGGGCGGTCCATGATCGGCGGAATCGTGGTGATGATCGGCGTCTTACTGGTCAGTCGCGGTGTCACCGTTAACAGGAAATTTAGAAACTCGTCGATACCGAAAAAACTGCGCTAAAAACAAAGCAAAATCTGTCTTCGGCGGATTTGACTACGCAAACAGATTCCCCGGCATTCACCTGTTTGCCTAATGGGACTAAGCGCGTCAACAATCATCTTGCATCATTCCATTCGCCGGCGCAGCCATCTAACGATTTTTCTTGATCAGAGACAGAAAGCGGAACAGTTCGAGCAGCAGAATCATACCGCTCCCCCATACCGCTCCGAAAACGTAGCCGGCTAATAGATCGTTCGGATGCAACGCCGACAAATAGATTCCGCCGACAGCAAATACCAGCAGCAGCATGACAAGCAGACAGAATAGCACGGCCATCAGCCGATAATTTCTCTGATGACGAATCACGGCCATGATGAGAAGGCCATAAAAAATGACGACCAGGAATGCCTGCCGGTCGGGAAAATTCAGGCTGATCACCTGAGTACCGAGCATAAAATGAAACAGCCAACGGACACCGATTATAAATAGAAATCCGCCGGCTAATGTCAATCCATAGAACAGCAGCTCAAGCCACCGATCAACCCGATTGATGAGAATGATGGCTATGGTAAGCAGAAAAATGGCGGCCAACACCGACCGGGACGACAGGACATTGTAATGACTCAGCATTGATCCCCAGCGATTCGCGAAAAGAAAGAAGACAATGGATCGGGTCACATGGTTGAACGGACCGACCTCGTTAGCCACAAAGTCCTGGATCATACCGATCATCAACGTAAATAGGGCGACAAACGACGCAAGCAGCAGTACCAGAATCAGTTTGATCCTGAGAAAACTTTTATAGCGTTTAAAAAAAGACTGAAAAATTAACCGCAACGACTCTTTAATGAACGACCAGTTGGCCTTGATCACGACGTAGCCGATCACAATGATTGCTAAGAAGATGCTGGTCAGTACCAGCCATCTTTTGATCTGTACTTGATAGCTATCCCACTGCGGGCCGAGCACATAGCCGAGTGAAATAAACGTCCCTGTCCACAGTAAAACACCGATATAAGAAAACAAGGCGAACGAACGGAACGGCAACCGGATGACTCCGGAGATGATGCTGGCAACATGACGGATTCCGGGGATAAAATAAGTAAAGATCAACAGTACTTTGCCATATTTGCTGTACCAGCGCGAAATTCTAACCATTTTTTCCGGGCCCATATGGATATACCGCCCGTATTTTTTAAAGAAAGGCGCACCGAGTTTATAGCCAATCCAGTAGGAGATCGACACGCCGACGATCCCTCCGCTGCTTGCCGCCAAGACGGAATAAAGATAATTCATTTTCCCGTGAAAGGACAAAATGCCGACATAACTCATTAGCGCTTCATTAGGAATCGGTATGCAAATCAACTCAAGCATCAGCGCGAAAAATAATGTCGGATAACCATATGTATTCAAAAGGCTCATCAATCCGCTCATACCTGTTCCTCCGCCTGGAAACTAAAATAAACGGCCCGGCCGAAAAGCCTATTGCGAAAGTTAGCCTTTCATCGGTCCATGAATCGCCAAATCAGTTCTTCATTCAAATAATAAATCGTTCGCCGTGATGAATAAGTGACGGCTTCCCGCCGGGCAGCGGTCGGTTTGCTCCTCATTTGCGGAAAGTAACTGCGGACTCCGTTTCAGCGTTAAAATGGTCCCCCTTCAGTCAATTAACAATGACAATAAAAAGTGTGTTTCATATGCCGCTTCTTGGTATCGATCCGATGACAAAATAGAGGCGAAAAATCCAATTGATTCTTCGCCTCCTCTACTAAATAATTCATTTGAATGTTTTTTTGGCGATTGGCAATTAATGATGACGACTCTCTTTCTTCATCATACCCGGCATCAGCAGCAGATGCATCAACGGGCAAATCAGGACCACAGCCAGGATGAGCCAATTTCCGGATCCCGAGACACCGCCAGTGACTAATAAGCCGGCAATCACGGCAATCGGAATACCGAAACAGATCGCCATCATCAGCATGCGGCTGTGCCGATGCCCGCTCTGTCGATGCTTTTCGCTGCCCTGAGACTGATGATCATGCGCATGATCGTTAGGGCTTCCGCAGCAGTTCATTACATTCTCCCTCCCTTGTTTATCATTTTTATCTTTACCCGATCACGCTTGCCCGGTCATGGGCATATTGATTCGGTGCCGAGGTTATTCAGCACTTCATGTCCACAGCAGCAATCCGCAGTGCTTCATTCAACTAATCTTTATCTTTCTGCTCCCTCAGCTGCTGCCGTAACCGATTATTTTGCTCTTTTAGTGCACTTAATTCAGCTGTAGCATGTTGATGAGGTTCAGCCTGATCGGTTGCATCTTTACGATGATGTCCGCCCATCATCAGCAACATCATCGGAATCATCATCAGGGGACATGCCAGCAGCGCCAGCCAACTCCAGTCCATCGATTGTTTCCCTCCTTTGTCCGCTATAGACATTGTAGCGGTGAAATGTGTGGATTCTGTATGGAAACGATAGAAAGTTGGCGGAAAAATAATTGGAATTATTTCCTGAAGCGGTACCATATATAAAGGCCGCCGAAAATGACCAGCGGACAGGCAACCCACATGCAGACATTCGCAAATATCTTCCCGAACGTACGCAGGCTTGCATGACCAAAGGCTCTTGCGGAGAAAAGCAGACAAGTCAATCCAGTAATCATAAGCAAAAATGAAAAGAACCAGTCGATTTTTTTCATGACCGATCGCCTCTCTTCCTCCACACGGCCTTATGGGGAAAACGCAGGGTAAAAGTCGTTCTCGTCCCTTTCCGGCTCTGAACCTGCACCGTTCCTCCCTGCATGTCGACATACTTTTTAACGATGGAAAGGCCCAGACCGGTTCCGCCGTATTCGCGCGCTCTGGATTTCTCAACGCGATAAAAACGTTCAAAGATATACGGCAATTCAGCCTGCGGAATGCCAATGCCGGTATCCGATACGGTCAGGACAACGGCTTCTTTCTGATCGGTCAGCCGCAGCAGAATCCGTCCTTTCTCCGTATAGTGGATCGCGTTTTCCAGCAGATTCAGCAGGATCTGCTCCATTCGCTGCCGATCGCCGCGGATCAAAGGCATGCGATCGGGAAGTTCGAGCTGCAGATTCAATCGCTTTTCTTCCGCTTTGAGTCGGACTTTTGCGGCGACTTCCTTCACGATCGCTTTGAGATCGAGCGGCGCCAGCGAAAGTGTGATCCGTCCTTCTTCCGTTTTGGCCAGCTCAAACAAGTCGGCGATCAAGTGCTCCAGGCGGAGGGATTCCTGATAAATGATCGTCAAATAGTGTTTTCGTTCTTCGGCGGAATCGACTAAACCGTCGTGCAGTACTTTGGCGTAACCCTGCAAATAAGTGACCGGCGTGCGTAGTTCATGAGAAACGTTTGCGAAAAAGGCCCGGCGTGAATCGCGATACCGTTGCAGACTCGCCGCCAGATCATTAATCGCATGAGCCAAGCGGCCGATTTCGTCGCGGCTGCCCGGTTGCAAACGGACGTCCCAGTGCCCCTCGGCCATTTTCTCCGTCATCTGTTGCATTTGCAGCAACGGGCGGGAGAATAATTTGCTCATGATCCAGATCAAACCCAGTGCGAGTAAAAAGGCCCCCAATCCGGATAGCATCAGCAAATTCCGCAACTGCTGCAAAGATGCCTCCATCTTATGCATCGAAGCCACGACATAAATAGCCGAACGGATCGTTCTTCCGTTTCGAATCGGTTTACCGACAATATAAAAATGGTTGCCGCGGCCATCCTCGCTCACAAAGGATTGCGTGCGACCCTTTAAAAGCTGCCGCGTATGCGGCGTTTTGATGACAGAGAGGCGCACTTTGTTCTCGCCGGGGAAGGCCAAAGGGCGGCCTTCCCCATTCAGCCATAGCACATCGACATCGGAGAACTCAGCAAAAGTCCGGATCATCGATCGGGCCGTCGCGTTGTCGGACTCCGCCATCGTGACAAAATGAGCGGCAAGTTGCTGAGTATCTTCCTTCATTTGTGTCTCATAAAAAGTGGCAAACAGCCGATCCACAGCAAAGCCCAGCGAAATCAGAATGACAATCATCAGCACCATCACGACCGCACCCAGTTTTAAATCGATCCGATTGACATTTTTCATCGTCCGGCCTCAGTGACAAACTTATAGCCGACACCCCAACTGGTCCGTATCGGGTGATAGGCTAATCCCGCCCACTTCAATTTTTCTCTGATATTTTTGACGTGGATATCGACCACCCGGGCATCGCCGGCAAAATCATAGCTCCATATTTTTTCGATTAATTGTTCCCGCGACAGGACGCGCCCGCGATTTTCAGCTAAAGTGGTCAACAGTTCAAATTCCTTATGCGTCAGATCAAGCGGATGATGATCCACAAAAACCTGGCGTCCGTCCTTATCGATCGTCAGATTGGGAAAGCGAAGCAACTGACGATTTGCCGCTCCTCCTGCCGCCATCGACGCCCGACGAATAAGCGCACGAATCCGAGCCAACAGTTCTTCCGGATCGAACGGCTTGGTCAAGTAATCATCCGCTCCCAGATCGAGACCTTGCACCTTATCCTTTGTTTCTTCCAATGCCGTCAGCATGAGAATCGGGATCGATTGACTGTCGCGAATCGCCCGGCAAACCTGCCACCCGTCCATCCCGGGCAGCATCACATCGAGAATCACCAAGGCAAAAGTTTGCTTCTTTATTTTCAGCAGCGCATCGCGGCCGTTCGTTGCTTCAATCGGTTCAAAGTTTGTTTTCGTTAAATAAATGCGTAGCAAGTTGCGTAGTTTCCAGTCATCATCCACTACTAAAATTTTTAGTTTATTCACAATCATCACCTTTTCCCATCATACCATTAAGACCACTTTTTACACCGTCGTCCGCGCCGATGCCGATTGTCGACACATTTTTGGAAATCATTGAGGCAGTGTCACTTTTCTTGCCCGAGCTATGCGTCGTGATTTAAAATTCGCTGAATTTGTCCGCTCGATATGCAGATGAGACGATAACTGTATAGAATGATGTCAATCGGTCGTTTGGCCACGAGTGAATCAGGCAGTAAAAAAACCTCGCCGGTTCAGGCGAGGCATCCTGCTTCATAGTGATTAGCCGACGACATCGTAGCCTTGGTCTTCCACGGCTGCTTTCATCTGATCGAAGCGGACTTTCGTTTCATCATAGTCAACCGTTGCTTTTCCTTGGTCAAGGCTCACCGAAACGCCCGATACGCCGTCCAATTCCTTTAATGCATCGGTCACCGCTTTTTTACAGTGCCCGCAGTGCATTCCCTTGATATCCAGTGTTGTCTGTGCCATGATTGATCTCCTCTTTTCGTTGTATTGATAACCCGTACATTGCTCAAGCGCAATCAGTGTTGCCCGACGACGTCGTAACCCTGCTCTTCCACGGCTTGTTTCATATCGTCATAGTTGACCTTCGCGTCGTCATAGTCGACCGCGGCTTGCCCCGCTTGCAAGTCGACGCTGACGGCCGACACGCCGTCCAGCCCTGCCAATGTCTTCGTGACCAGGTGCCGGCAATGCTCGCCCATCATGCCTTTTACATCTAACGTTGTTTTTGCCATTGCTATCAGGCTCCTTTATCATTTTTTCCCAACGTTCAAATTTTCACGCGTTTCAAGCGTAAACTGTTGGCAACAACGGAGACGGAACTGAAAGCCATCGCCGCACCGGCCACCCACGGTGCCAGCAAACCAAGCGCGGCCACCGGAATGCCGATTGAATTATAGAACAAGGCCCAGAACAGATTTTGCCGGATATTGCGCATCGTTTTCCTGCTCAGATCGATCGCCCTGGGAATGTGCAGCAAGTCGCCGCCGACCAAAGTGATATCGGCCGCTTCGATGGCCACATCCGTCCCGGTCCCGATCGCCATCCCGATATCGGCCGTCGCCAGTGCGGGCGCATCGTTAATGCCGTCGCCGACCATCGCCACCTTCAGTCCTTGCGCCTGCAATGCTTTGACCTTGGCAACTTTTTCTTCCGGCAGTACTTCGGCAAAGACGTGATCGATGCCCGCCTGAGCGGCAATCGCCTGGGCCGTGCGCGCATTATCGCCGGTAATCATGTAAACGGCGAGGCCGCGGTTTTTCAATTGCTCGATAGCCTGCTGCGAAGACGGTTTGATCGTATCGGCCACGGCAATAATGCCTTGCAAGCGGCCATCCAAGGCAACAAGCATTGCCGTTTTCCCGGCCGCTTCCAGCTGCTTCATCTGCGCTTCGCTATCCGCCGAGGCAATGCCTTCCTTTTCCATCAACCGCCGCGTGCCGATTGCCACCGCCCGGCCGGAAACGGTGGCTTCAATACCGTAACCGGCCAGCGCTTTGAAGTCGTCGGCGGGCGGCAGCGACGAAACCTGCTGCTTACCGTAAGCGACGATCGCCTGCGCCAGCGGATGCTCGCTGGCCGATTCGGCTGCCGCGGCCAGCGACACCAGCTCATGGCGATCCGCTCCGCTGAGCAGGACGACATCGGTCACTTCCGGCTTCCCGTTGGTAATCGTGCCAGTCTTGTCGAACAGGATGGCCTGCAGATTTTGCGTGGCTTCGAGATACTCGCCGCCTTTATAGAGGATGCCGTTTTCCGCTCCCTTACCGGTGCCGACCATGATCGATGTCGGCGTCGCCAAACCGAGCGCGCACGGGCAAGCGATGACCAGCACGCTGATCGCCGCAATCAGTGCCGGAGCCAGCTGTCCGGGCGTAACCAGTAAAATCCAGATCAGGAAAGCCAGCAAGGCAATGCCGATGACGATCGGCACAAAGATGCCGGAAATCCGGTCGGCAAGTCGCTGGATCGGCGCTTTCGATCCTTGCGCCTCTTCAACAATGCGGACAATGGCTGCCAGCGCGGTATCTTTGCCGACCTTTTCGGCTTTCATCGTCAACGTGCCATTGGCATTGACCGTGGCGCCGATGACCGTATCGCCCTTCGCCTTTTCGACCGGGATCGATTCGCCGCTGATCATCGATTCGTCGACCGCCGAACGGCCGTCGATGACAATCCCATCGACCGGAATCTTTTCTCCAGGACGGACGCGCAGCAAGTCGCCAACCGCGACTTGATCGATCGGCACTTTTCGCTCTTGCCCGTCCTCAATCCGCGTCGCCTCTTTCGCTTGCAAATTCAAGAGTTCGGTAATCGCCGTCGTTGTCCGCCGTTTGGCGCGGGCTTCAAAATATTTACCCAGTAGAACCAGCGTAATCAGAATCGCACTGGTTTCAAAGTAAAGATCGGGCATCGTTAGCGTGCCGAATTGGTAACGAAATGTTTCAACCACGCTGTAGAAATACGCCGCACTCGTCCCCAACGCGACCAATACATCCATATTGGCGCTCTTATCGCGCAACGCTTTGACGCCGTTGATATAAAATGTACCGCCGATATAAAATCTGTCTCTTATACACATCTCCGAGCCCACGAGACCCTAAGAC
>UQRJ01000013.1 GCA_900543345.1 uncultured Sporolactobacillus sp.
TTAGGGTCTCGTGGGCTCGGAGATGTGTATAAGAGACAGATATAATCTGGACGTAAGAATGAAGACCCTTCCTTGAAGTGTAGTAGTTTTTACTTCTGGAAAGGGTCTATTTGTTGTGTCGCGAATTATTGTTAAATAGTGAGTGATTTTAGTTCACGCGCGGGCAGCGCAAGGTTTTAGGGAGGCAGCTATACTATGGCTCAGAACGGTAAGGTTAAATGGTTCAACGCAGAAAAAGGATACGGCTTCATTGAAGTCGAAGGCGGAAATGATGTATTCGTACACTATTCTGCAATTGAAGGCGACGGTTTCAAGACGCTTGAAGAAGGCCAGGAAGTCAGCTTCGACATTGTTGAAGGCAATCGCGGACCTCAGGCCGCAAACGTTGTAAAACTGTAATCTTCGGCCATAGCCGGTAATGCGGAAGCAGTCCTCTCTAAACAAGGACTGCTTTTTATTATGTCCTTTTATCATTGCTGTTTAACGGGTGAAGATCGGTTTGGTGTTGCATGTTGGGAGCTTTGAGCCCTGTACCGTAAGCGGGTCCGGGCCGTGGGCCATTCAACTATAAAAAGATTTTTCCCCTGTTCAAACGGATTTTTTTCCGCTATAATGGTGGTTGCCGCTTGAATAAACGGCTCTGTAGCTCAGTGGATAGAGCGTCGGTTTCCTAAACCGTGCGTCGAGGGTTCGATTCCCCCCAGGGCCATTGTAAAAAGTCCATGGTAATGGGCTTTTTTTAATGATTTTCTTGCGATTAGCCTCTTTTATCACGATTCTACCGCTGAATTTTCATTTTTCCACTCAATAATCCGATTGTTACGGCAGTCATACTCTTTTACTTTTCCTTTAGGCTGTTCATGATTTACTATCGGATTTCTATAAAATAGCAAATTTCAAAAAATGGTGTAGATACATATTAGATAATACGATGGGACGCAATGATATGACGACGCAATGATATGACTTTCCCCCTTCTCTTACAAAAACCTTTTTTAAACCAAATTGATAGAAAAGAAATTTTTTGGTCAGTGACAGGCTTATTATGATATAATTCACAACACTTTCTGACTAGGTAGAGAGATCGGTGATTTACATTAATGATATGTTGAATTCGCTGACGTTTAAAAATTGATAATTACTATACAAGATGTGGGTTAAAAAATAATAAAGGAGTGAGAAAACCTTGTCTAGTAAAATTGGGAAGCGAATGATCTCCGTCTTGGCTGCACTTTCTCTTGTGATAGGGCTGCTTGCAATTGTACCCGTTTTCTCCGGTCGGGTATCGGCCGAAAGTTCGGAGTCGCTCGTAAAAAAGATAGTTCCGACTTTTACGGGGGATACTAAATCAACGAAAGGCTTTACGTGGTACACGTCGCTGGCATCGGTGCGAAGCGATCTGCAAATTGTCAAGAAGACCGGAAACCGGGAGCCTAATTTCAGAAAGGCGCTTAATTTTTCCGGGACAAGCTATGTTTCGACAAACGATAGCGAAGAACGGGTGCACAAAGCGGAAGCGACTGGGTTAAAAGCAAACAGCAAATATTACTATCGTGTCGGTGATAAAAAGCTAGGCATTTGGAGCAAGACCGGCATTGTGGAAACTGCGAAGAAGAATGGAGCGTTTACTTTTCTTGAATTGACCGATCCACAGGCTAAGTCTGAAGAAGAAGGACAACTTGCGGCAAGCACATTCAATATTGCGGCGCAAACCGTCAAAAATTTTGATTTTATGTCGGTAACCGGTGATTTTGTTGATGAAGGAACAGACGAAATCGAGTGGGATTGGTTAATTAATAACAGCCAAAAGGTTTGGGGTAATACGACAGTCGCACCGGTGGCCGGAAATCATGAAGACGAAAACAATGCGTTCATCGACCACTTTAATCTGCAGCCGGCTGCTTCGGATAAGGATACGACAACCGGTGCTTACTATTCATTTAATTACAGCAATACTCATTTTGTTGTGCTGAATACCAATGAAGATTCTGAAGAATATCGTGATTTTACCCCTGCTCAGGTTAATTGGATGACTTCCGACATTAAGCGTGCGAAAGCCAGCGGAGCGAAGTGGGTCGTTGTCTTGCTGCATAAAGGTCCGTACACGACCTCAAATCACGCGACAGACGACGATATCATCGGTGCAAACGGCGTCCGCAATAAGATTGCGCCGCTGATCGGCAAACTCGGTGTAGATCTCGTGATTCAAGGACATGATCATATCTATGCCCGCTCGTTGCCAATCAATGGTAAGAATCAAGCGACCCATCCTACCGTTATAACAGAGTCGCTAAATGGACAATCAATTCAGTATTCGGTGAATCCGGACGGCTCGATCTATTTTATTCCGGCGACTGCAGGTCCAAAAGTTTATAAAAAGAATCAAGATCCTATTCTTGGCGACAACTTCTTTAACAAATTCGTCCGTGCCGAAGAAAATCATGCGTTAAAATATGGACTGGATCCGGACGATCCGTCAAGACCGGTTCGCGGCGCTATTCAAAACTTCGCCAGCGTCAAGGTCGATAACGATCGAATTACCGTCGTTGTGTATGAAATTGATCGGATTAAGGGTGGTACGCCGTATATTGTCGATCAATTCGGTATTCAGAAAGATACGGTCAAGAAACATCACATAAAAGGAAAATAAAATCAACTTTGAATCAGCTAAAAAACGGCCTCATCTCGGCCGCTTTTTTGTTTCTATAATGATTCAGGAGCGAGAGTACATAAATATCGTAAAGTTCATAAACTTTATATTGTACAGATTATATTATATGATAATAAAGATGGGTGTTTATATTGTCGGTATGGCAGGCTAAGGTGGCGAGTACCGATACGGGCGGCGTAAGCAGCGATGCCTAGTTAAGATCCGCCGCTTTTTACTGGTTTCGTTTATGGATTGAGCAAAATGCACCGTCTTAGTGCGAAAAGGGAAAGGAGAATCTGTGACTGAATAAGGCAACGGGAACCGGATCGGATGTAACGGCCGGCTCCGCTGCACGGCTAAATCGACATCCAGTCTCGTTTTCAGTGACAGTATCGATTTTTTGACAGATAAAAAACGCAATTCATCCAACGACAACTTAGGCGAGAATGATTCACGACCGCAAAAGAAGAAAGTGACGGTCGTCGATACCGGGATGGCCAGAAAAGCAGTTTTGGCGACGGCAGTCGGCAATGCGATGGAATGGTTTGATTTCGGTATCTATTCTTATTTGGCCGTGACCATCGGCCGCGTCTTTTTCCCGGAGTTAAACGGTCCGGCGCAGTTGGTGTACTCTTTTGCTACCTTTGCGATTGCTTTTCTTGTTCGTCCGATCGGTGGATTTTTCTTCGGCAGGCTGGGTGATCGCTTAGGCCGGAAAAAGATTCTGGCTATCACTTTAATCATGATGGCCTTGGCAACGCTGAGCATCGGGCTCATTCCCGGTTACCGGACGATTGGCATTGCCGCACCGATATTGTTACTGCTTTCCCGCTTGGTTCAGGGCTTTTCTACCGGCGGTGAATACTCCGGTGCGATGACGTTTATTGCCGAATCGACCCCCGACCGCAAAAGAGGTGTTTTCTCCAGCGGATTGGAAGTGGGAACGCTGGTTGGCTATATCGGCGGTTCCGCTACCGTCACCTTGCTGTCATTTTTATTGAGCGAAACGGAGATGCTAAACTGGGGCTGGCGGATTCCGTTTCTGATTGCCGCACCGCTGGGAGCGATCGGCTTTTATCTGCGTGAACATATGGAGGAGACGCCGGCGTTTAAAGCGGTGAAACAAACCAGAGAAAAAAAGCAAAAACGTCCGGTTTCCGCTCGTTTTCTGTTGGTTTATCATTGGCGTGCCCTGCTGATCGGTATGTTGCTCGTCTTCTTTTATAATGTTGTCGATTATACCGTTTTGACCTACATGCCGGCGCATCTGAGCGCCGTACTGGGTTATGACGAAACGTCCGGTTTGCTGCTGCTTTTGATCGTCATGATTATCATGATCCCCATCGTCCTGACGATGGGCTATATCAGCGATCGGATCGGTTTAAAACGTGTGGTTCAGATCGGCCTGGCCGGTCTAATCCTGCTGACCCTGCCTGCTTTTGGATTGATCGGCAGCGGTCATCCCGTTGCTGTTTTCGCCGGCTTATTGATTCTGGCTACGCTCCTGGCATCTTTTCAAGGCTCGATGCCGTCACTTTTGCCGTCGCTGTATTATACTTCGGTAAGGTATAGTGCGCTGTCGATTACTTACAATGTGTCGGCTTCTTTGTTCGGCGGGACGACGCCGTTGATTGTCGCGCAACTGATTCGCGCGACCGGCAATACGCTGATCCCTGCCTATTATATGATCGGTGCTTGTTTAATCGGTATGGTCATTATCACTTTTTTTGTCAAAGAAACAGCCGGCAAACCGCTGCGCGGATCGGTACCGGCAGTAGAGAGTAAGCATGAAGCTCGCCGCGTCCAGTCCGCTGATCGACCGCTGTGGTGGAAACCGGAGAGAAAAGTGATTGAGCGCCGAATAAGCGAACGAAACGAATGATGAAAGAACCGGGTAACCGGGTGTCTGATGCAACGTCGTCACGATAACAGAGGGGGCTAGCCAGCCCTCTTTATCTATGCTGGCGGCAATGACGGCTTCCGCCAATCGTTTCCAGTTCAGATGACAAAAATGTCACTTTACATTCTGCTCGGTCGATGGTTCGACGAGTGGAAAGTGTCTATGCTGAAAAGGTAAACGAAAAAGGAGGACGAAGTCGTGAGCACGGTGATTGAAGCAAGAAATTTATCAAAACGTTACGGTCATTACGAAGTTTTGCAGCACATCGACCTGACCGTGGCTTCCGGCGAATTTCGTTTTGAAAAGAACCCATTGTTGCCTCGACTCACGACCAGATTTCGACGGCCGAATAAATGAGCAATATCGCCATGACAATATTGATTGACAATTCGTGACGCGCGAAGAACGCCTTAAACAAGCTGCCGAAACAAGCCCAAAGCAAATTCGAACAGGCACCGGCAAAACAGAGCAGCAAACCAAACAGCAGAGCTATCCAGAAATTTTCATAAGCAGGAAGGATAAACGAGCTATAGCCGGTCAGAAAATAAAGCATCACTTTCACGTTTGACAGATTCAGAATCAGGCCGGCCAGGAACAGTTGTCGGTTTGATTCGGATGCGCTGCGGGTCGCACCGGAGGCAAACAGTTTCCAGACTAAGTAAAGAATATAGGCCGAACCGACGGCTTTGAGCAGTGGTTCAACCGTAGGCATGCTGCGAAGCAACCGGTCGGTAAAAACCAGCGCGGCGACCGCCAGAATAAGGAAACCGACGAGCAGGCCTTCCATGAAGGGAAACGATTTTCTGAAACCGAAGCGTTTGCTTTCCTCCAGCGACATTAAATTATTCGGCCCCGGCGTGAAGGCAAGAATGACCACATAAGATAAAAAAGCCAATCCATCCATTTCAATCATCCCCCGACGAGCGTCTCTTTTTGTAGGTTTCAATGTGATGCCACCCGTTGCGCCAGTTGGCTTCGATAGCGGCACACGCTTGCGTTAAATTCGCTTGTTTAATCGCCGCAATGATCCGCTCATGTTCTTCGCAGGAGACCGTCAGGTGACCGAGTTCGGTAAAGTAAAACAGCTCGATGCGTTTTAATTTTTGTTTCAATTGTGCGAGGATGCCGATCAACGGTGCATTGCCGGAACTGTGGATGATCACGCGGTGAAAAGCGCTGTCGAACCGATTGGCATCCGCTGCCCGATTTCCGGCGATGGCTTGTCCGAGCTTGCTGTTATACGTACTCATTGCTTCGATTTGCGGCGTGTTGATCGTTTTCATACCTTGCTCCAGTGCCAGCTTCTCCAGCGTCCAGACAATGGAATACAGCCAATAGGCATCTTCCGGACGTACATCGGCGACTTTTGTCGAACGGTTGGGGCGAGTGATCACGAATCCCTCATCTTCCAGTTTTAATAGCGCTTCTCTGATGGGTGTACGACTGACGCCGAGCTGCTTGGCCAGATCCAGATCGCGGAGGACGGCGCCGGGCTTCAGTGTCCCGTCGACGATCCGGTCTCTTAGCCGCACATAAACCTCATCCTTGACAAAGCGGCGTTTAATTTTCGGCGATGCTTGATCCGGCATCTTTTCGATTCCTCCTTAAGCAAAGTAATATGTAATATATTACTGGTCATCAGTATAACATAGCTGATGAAAAGATTCAGTCAGAACGTGTCGGTAGGTTGGCTGGATAGTCATTGTCGATTGAACGGATTCAGATGATTGAAAAGGATGGCCATATTTTTTGCAAAAATTGGTAATCCCCTAATTGATACATCGCTACGGTTTTTTGGATCGCTTGATCGCTGCCAAAATGAACAGCATTTAAAACGCACGCAGTAAATTCAAGCGGGGCAGTTCCATTGGCCGTAATTAAATTTTTATCTCATACGGCTTGTTGTTCGATAAAGTTAGCCGAATGAGTAGTATAGTTCGGATAGTCTTGCCGCAAAAACAGCGCATTGCCGGTGTGGTTATAATGATTGATCAAGCCGCTCTTAGCTAAAAAATCAACCGCACCGCAAATGGCACCGACAATCATATTATTTTCTAAAGACGATGCTATCCAATTTTTTAGCCTGTCATTTTTTATATTCCAAGAATGACCGCCGATCAAAACGAGTCAATCAATTTTCGCAGGAATATCTTCCAGCAAATAATCAACAGTCATTTTAAACCCGCCGATAGATTTGACTTGGGATTGAATTGACGCCGTTTTTACTTCCCAATCCTTGTGCTGATTCAATTGGCTCGAAAGGAATGCACCTTCCCGATCGGCATACTCGTCTACTATAAAAAAGATGGCTTTTTTCACAATAGTCAAACCTCTTTTCTAAGAAGGTTAAGCTGCATGTTTTCATTTAATGGCGTGCTGTTCACTAATTTGGCATCGGAAAGAGCGATTTAAACCGTTGTTTCATCGCTGGTAGTGGTGCGATGGAGTATCGGCAGTTTTGCGCATACTCTTTTTGTAAAGATCAGCCTGTAAAAACGAACCGCTCCGGGAATTTTTAGCCGAGATTGATAGCCTGCTCGATGTGTAACTTTTCTTTACGGATGAAATGGCGAATCAGGCCGCTCACCTTCCGCGCTGTGTTATGCTTAAGTAAAGTAAATGACGCAAGCAAGATAGTGAGGTCAGATAGTCATGAAAGTCAGTATTTTAGGCGGCGGCAGTGAGATCGGCGCTTCCTGTCTGCATCTGCAGATCGGCGGGACGAGCCTGATTGTCGACGCCGGCATGCGTGTGCACGGGGATGACTTGCTGCCGGCCGTCGGCATGCTCGACGGACTGACGAAACCGGCGGCAATCTTGGTGACACACGCCCACGCCGATCATATCGGCGCGTTGCCGGTCATGCATCGGATCTATCCGGATGTGCCGATTTTTACGACGCCGCCGACAGCCGATCTGATGCAGATTATGATGCATGATTCGTTTAAGATCATGACGCAGCGCTGCATGGAGACGCATACGCTGATTCCCTATACGAAAGAACAAATGGCGGCAGCGCTGGGAGCGGTCCGCTTATTTCCGGCTTCGGGCGTGCTCAGGCTCGGTGATCTGACGGTGACGCTGCATCGGGCCGGGCACATTCTCGGCGCAGTGATGTTCATGATTGACGGCGGGCGTGAAAAGGTACTCGTCAGCGGCGATCTGAGTTTTAAGGCCGGACGGACGATTCCCGGCGCCGACGTGCCGGCGGATGCGCGTCCCGATCTGCTGGTCGTTGAGTCGACCTACGGCAATCGGGAACATTCCGACCGCTATACCGAAGAAAAAAGACTGGCTGACAATGTTGCGGAAGTGATTGCCGGCGGCGGGTTTGCGCTGATTCCCGCATTTGCACTGGGTCGTGCCCAGGACGTACTGCTGATTTTGCAAGATTATATGGATCGTGGCTTGATACCCGAATTTCCGATCTTTGTTGACGGGCTTGTGACGCCGATCAGCAAGATCTACCGACGTTACCCGCAGTATCTGAAGGGCCCGGTGGCCCATCGCATTCGCGTCAGCGGCGATGCATTTCTGACCGAAGGCCGCTGCACAGCTGTGCAGCCGCCGACACGCGATGCGGTGCTGGCTGGCAAACCGGCCTGCATTGTCGCTTCATCCGGGATGTTGATCGGCGGCGCGAGCGTCTGGTATGCCGAGCGGCTGATCGGCGACGCGAAGAACGCGATTTTTATCACCGGTTATCAGGATGAAGAGAGTCCGGGCCGGAAACTGCTCGACCTGGCCGAAGGCGAAAGTCGTGAATTGGAGTTAGACGGCACGGTGCACGCGGTGAACTGTCGCGTTGATAAATACGGCCTGTCGGCGCACGCCGATGCCGACGAACTCGTTCGTTTTGTGGAGATGGTGCGGCCGGCGGCAACGTTGATTGTCCACGGCGACGACGATGCGCGCGCCGCGCTGCACGCCCGCATCGACCGCCGGCGGCGGCCAATGCTGAGCGAAAACGGCGAAACCTATACGGTGATACCGCAGGCGCATCGCCGCGCGCCGCGCGCGGGCGCGCGGCCTGAGCAGCGATTTGTCGGACGACTGCTGCTGTATCGGCAGACAGGCGGCGCCGATTTAAAACCGGCATTGTGCACCGGGTTTCATATAAAGACTCATGCGTTGATCTGTCAGACGTCAAAAGGAAAATCACTTCGCCTGCCAACGGAAGACATCGCCGTTGTGATCGGCCCGTGGAACCGTTCATTCGATGAGTGGACGGCGGCGGCCGCTGCCGTGCTGACCTATTCCCGGCCGTTTTTACAAGCGATCGCATGGGAAGGCCTGCCGGAAGGAAATTATGACTTTGAGCAGCTTGCGGGCCGCCTGCTGCCCTCCGACGGACTGAAGCACCGTATCGCGCTGGCTCTGGCACTTGAGTCGTTGCCGGACGACTGCAAACGGCGCCTGGCACCCGGCCGGACATTGTACATCCTAAATAACAAGACTCTCGTGCGGTTGAACCGTCTGGAGCTCCCGATACAGGCGAAAAAAATGAATGCGACAAAAGCGATGGCGCGTATTCGCGACCTGCTAGCGAACAATCCGCATTTTATCCGCTGCGGAGGGGATGCCTTCGGCAGCGCGGCTGAGCACATGACGCTGTATTTCGATTTTCCCGCCGTCATTGATGAGGACACGCGAAAAAAATGGCGGAAACAAATCATGGCTGAAACCGGCTGGACCGTCGATTTCTCCGATGCCGTTCGTATTGATCGGTTGCAGGGCTTGATCAATGAACGATTCGGTACGAGCGGTGCACCGTCGGTCTATCTGGAAACGCGAACAGTAGGTCTGGCCATTCCCCGCCCCGCGGATGCCGAGGAGCGTATCGCGCAGATCAAAGCGGAGACCGGTTTTTCTCTCCTATTTAAGGATGAGGAGAAAAAGGCCCCGGCCGGTCAGACCGTGAGCGATGATGATGGATTTTACCGGGCGAAAACACCGTCGCCGCGTCTGGAGAACAACGAGGCAATCCGTGAGGCGGGCCGGTGGGCTAAAGACCGGGGGATCACACTCTATAAAGCGAGCATCAAACAAGCAGCTGGCCGTCCCTACCTGGAAGTACACTTCATCACACCTGAAATTGCGCATCGGCATGAGGCGGATTTGGAAGAGTTGTCATACAGGACCGGCCTGCCGGTAACTTACGCTAAGCATCCCAAGCAGAATGAAGTGATCCGACTGGCGGCGGCAACGATTCCCGGCGCCTGGGGAATGAAGAAAAATCCGTCGTTGCATACGAGCAACGCGCAATTGACTGTCAAACTGCCTGCGAGACCGCCGGAACCAGAGCTGAGGCGGATCGGCGCGGCGATTGAGCGACTGACCGGTTATCGATTAACAGTAGAGGTGCGCTGAGCTGATATACCAGCGTTTGAAAAAAAAAAACTGCTCTTTTTTCATGTGGCCGGTTTATAATGTAAAATAATAACAAATAACTTTAGCGAAAAATAGGGGCGGTAACGGTGAAAAAATTATCGTGGGACGCGAGAACAATTTCAATTCTGGCGATTATGACGGCGATTACGACCGTCTTAACGATGATCGTCAAGATTCCAACAGCGCCGACGAGAGGTTATTTAAACCTTGGCGATGCGGCGGTCTATTTTGCCGCGTTTGCTTTCGGTCCCGTGGTCGGCGGCATTACCGGCGGCATCGGAACCGGCTTGTCGGATGCGCTTAGTGGTTACCCGCAATGGGTGTTTTTTTCACTGATTATTCATGGCGTCCAGGGGGTCGTTGCCGGATTGATCGGTCGGAAAAAAACGGTCGGACGAATGATCATCGCCTGCTTTGCCGGAGCGGTAATTATGGTCGGTGGGTACTGGCTGACTGAAGTGTTCCTCTATGGACCGGGACCGGCGCTGACTGAAGCGCCCGGCAACCTGGTCCAGAATGTCGCCGGCTGGATCATTTCGATTCCATTGGTTTATGCAGTTCGCAGAGCTTATCCGCCGATCGACCACATCATGGAAAAGAAACAATGGACGGACCGGCGCTGATTCGGCCGCCGAAAGGAGAGGGCGAAGATGAGGGATGAGGCTTCGGCGGTACGAATTGTGGATCTGTCTTATGCCTATCCGAACGACTCCGGCAGGGAAAACGAGGATGTGTTGGATCATATCGATCTGGATATTAAAAAAGGCGAATTTGTATCGATCATGGGGCGGACGGGTGCAGGGAAAACGACGCTTTGTCTGGCGCTGAACGGGATCATTCCCCATTCAACCGGCGGTCGTTTCCACGGTGACGTGTGGATTGACGGTATAAATACGCGGACGGTCTCGGTGCCTGAACTGGCGGATAAAGTCGGTGTAGTGTTTCAGGATCCTGAAAGCCAGCTGTTCTGTTCGACCGTCGGAGAGGAGTTGGCTTTTGGATTAGAGAACAAAGGCATGCCGGCGGATCGGATCGATCGGCAGATCAAAAAAAGTCTCGGGTTGGTCGGAATGAACGATTACGCCGGACGTTCGCCGGCGCAGCTGTCCGGCGGCCAGAAACAACGAGTGGCGATTGCCGCCATGCTGGCGATGGAGCCGGAAATCCTGATTCTCGATGAACCGACGTCCGACCTCGATCCGGAAGGGACCCGCGAAGTCTTTCGCATTGTCCGCCGGTTGAAAGAAGAAAAATCAATCACGATTATTATGGCCGAACATGAAAGCGATCAGATTGCCGCTTTTTCCGACCGTGTCGTCGTACTTGACAACGGCAGGATTGTAATGGATGGCGCGCCGCGAGATGTATTTGCCGATCCGCGCCGAGCGGCGGCTTTCGGCGTCAATACACCGGAGATGGCCGAACTGGCGGCCGACCTGCGTCTGCGTGGATTCGGCAATGCTCATTTTCTGTCATTGGAAGAGGCGGAAAATTTTTTTCTGAAAGGTTATGATGATCGGAAAGATGACGAATGAAAAACAACCGCTGATCCGTGTCACGGATCTGATTCACGATTATGAAAACGGCGTCCGGGCATTGGATCATGTTTCTTTCACGGCCGTCTCCGGTGAGCTGATTGCACTGATCGGGCAAAACGGATCGGGCAAAACGACGCTGGCTAAACATCTGACCGGATTGTTACGCCCCAGCGGCGGGAGGATAACCATTGCCGGCAGAGATACACGCCGATTGCCGTTGAATGAACTTGCCGGCACGGTCGGCTATGTGTTCCAAAATCCGGATCATCAGATCTTTTGCCCGACGGTCCGAGAGGAAATCGAATTCGGGCCGCGGAATCTTGGCTTAGCAGATCAAGAGGTGCGGCGGGTTGCCGCTGAAACGCTGTCGTTGTTCGGCCTGGAGAATGTGGCGGATCGGCCGCCGTCTATGCTCGGTTTCGGCATTCGCCGCACAGTCGGCATTGCGTCGGTTTACGCAATGCGGCCGGCAATTTTTATCCTCGACGAACCGACGTCCGGTCTGGATCGAAAGAGCGCGGGACGGTTGATGACGATGATTTGTCGATTGAAAAAGGAGGGCCATACCGTTATCCTGATCACGCACGATATGCGCTTGGTCGCTCGTTATGCCACGCGCTGTCTGGTCATGATGGGCGGGCGTCTGGTCCTTGACGCGCCGGTACGGGAGACACTGTGGAATTTCGCTCTGCTGAAAAAGACCGGTCTGCGGCCGCCGGAGGTCGTGCGGCTGGTCGCCAGGTTGCCGGATCGACTCGTTTCCGCGCATGTGATCACGGTTGACGAGTTGATCGGCCATCTGCATCTCGGCACGAAGGGCAAGGATTGATAACATGGGCGGCGTATCGTTCGACTTTTATATTGATACCGATTCATGGCTGCACCGCGCGGACCCGCGGACTAAAATGTTGCTAGTGGTCTGTCTAGTGACATTACTGCTCTTATCGAAAAATCTTTTCTTTATCATGGCGATGCTGGCGGCCATTCATCTGTTGCTGTTTTCCGCTCATGTTCCAGCTGGGAAACTGATCTGGGTATGGAAACTGATGCTACCGGTGATGATCATGATTGCATTCTTTTGGCCGCTTTTTTATCGAGAAGGCCGGCTGCTGCTGGCTTTCTGGATAATCCGGATTACCTCCGGTGCCTTAATCACCGGTGCGGCAATGGCCCTGCGGATCACGGCACTCGGCTTTGCTTTTTTTATTTTGCTGTTTACAACCGGACAGACGCAGTTGGTTCGGGGGATGGAAAAAATCGGGTTGCCTTATAAGGCTGGTTTGATTTTTTCGCTGACTCTGCGATTCTTGCCGACCATTTTCGGTATGATTCAAATGGTCATCGACGCCCAAAAAGCACGGGGGTTGAATCTGCGCAGCGGTTCATGGTTCCGGCGGTTAAGGGCACTGCAGCCGATTCTCGTAGCCGTGATTATTACCGGCCTGAGAACAAGCGACAATCTTGCCCGTGCGCTGGAGACACGAGGGTTCGGCCGGGAAGGCCGAAAACGGACATTTTATCATGATCTCCGTTTCCGCCTGACGGACAGTGCGTGCTCTGTTGCGATCATTGTCGGAACGGTTGCGATTCTTGTCTGCGGATTGTACTAAGCTTTTTCACGGCAGTTGGTTTATGATGAAAGAAGTATCGGTAAAGTTTTTTTGATTGTAACGAAAATACGTGATTTGTCGTTTATATACATGAACGTGTGCAGAGGGAGGGATCTGATGAGTGCCAGGTGTAAAGCGGTTGAAAATGCGACGTTCGAGCGACGGATCGGCAAGATGCTAGGCCCGCTGCGGCGCCGTTGTCGAGTAATTGCCGGCTCTGCATGGGACGGTGACGATCTGTTTCAGACCACGCTGATCAAGACTTATGATGCCTGGATGAAGAACCCGGAACGGCCGCTGACAGCAGCTTATTTATTTCGAATTGCCATCAATGCATGGATCGATCGCAAGCGGCGGAAATCGATCGACGAACAGGCGTGTCCCGATATCGAAAATAAAGCGGGGACACCGGATACGTTCGATGAAGCGGCGCTGATGCGCGGGATGAACCGCCTGATCATGTCGCTGACACCAAAGCAACGTCTGGTAGTGATGATGATTGACGGCTGGGGTATGACCGCGGCGCAGGCCGCGATGCTCATCGGGGAAAGGGAAGGTAACGTGCGAGTGATCCGCCATCGGGCGGGAAAAAGGCTTAGGCGCGCTGCCGATGTCCGAACGGATGCGGCGGCGGATGAGCTCACCGCCCGGTATCTGGAGGCGTTCCGCAGCGGCGATCCCGATCGGCTGTTGCGTCTGGATCGTGAGGAGCGACAGCGCACCGCCGGACCTTTTGCCTGCCTGGCATCGCGGCTCGCTGCATAGTAATTTTTAGAGCTGGAGGGGAAAAGATGGCTTTTTATATTCCATATGTGATTGAACAATCCAATCGCGGCGAACGTTCGTACGATATTTATTCACGGCTGCTGAAAGATCGGATCATTTTTATTGGTTCGGAAATCAACGATGAAGTGGCCGACAGTGTGGTCGCTCAGCTATTGTTTCTTTCCGCAGAAGATTCGGAAAAGGATATTTCAATTTATATTAATAGTCCGGGCGGATCGGTTACGGCCGGCTTCGCCATGCTCGATACGATGAATTTCGTCAAGCCGGATATTCAGACTATCTGTGTCGGCATGGCCGCATCGATGGCCTCGATCATTCTGACGTCGGGGACCAAGGGCAAACGCCTATCGCTGCCGAACGCCGAAGTCATGATTCATCAGCCGCTCGGCGGCGCTGAGGGACCGGCCAGCGACCTGGAGATCGGGGCGAAAGAAATTTTAAAAACAAGGAACAGACTAAACAAAATTTTGGCCGATACATCGAATCGGACGTTAGCGCAAATTGTTGAGGATACCGACCGCGATCATTTCTTAACGGCCGAAGAAGCCGTTGAATACGGTTTTGTCGATAAGATCATTCAGTCTCAGTCGATGTAACAAGCAGGCGCCGCTATTTTTTTGGATAAACGTTGCCGATTGGCGCAAACTATTATTGCCCGGGGTTTCTTCCGGCGGGCCGCCGCATGTACATCGACCTGTGGAGCGTTCTTGCGGACGGTTGGATGGATGTCATTGATGCGGAGGGATCGATTTGTCGACGGACAAACGACGCAGCAAGCCGTTAACGGCACAGAGCGTTACCAAGCGTGGATCTAGTCGAGTCAACGGCGAAACGCAGGAGACTCAATCCACCCAAGTTCTGAAAACAAACGTCAGGCATCGTCAGAAGTAAAACCGAACGGGAAACGAAAAGAGCGATTCCGGCGGCAAACCGGATCGCTCTTTTCCATGAAACCGGAAGCGTAGTCAGATTATTTTTGAATTTTTTTGCGTACATTGTATAATAGATGATAGGTCAATGAGTGAAAGTCCGGCTGTTTTATTTACAAGTGGGAAACTTTTAAAAAATATCGTACGTATAATCTATAGGTGAGTAAGAAAAGGGGATGTTGATGATGGAACATTATTCAACCGATGTGCTGAGAAAACCTTATTCCAAGCTGTTCGGAACCTTTTTCACCGGACTATTGGCTTCCGCTGTCGGTGTTTATGCGGGACAGTATTTGCCCGGAGTACTGCAAATGCCGCTCTGGATTGCTGAAATTGTGCTGATCTTCATGATGATGGCCGTACGCAAACGTCGGGCTGTCAGCTACGGAATGATGTACGCGTTCATGCTGATCTCCGGGATGACGCTGTATTCGGTGATCGCCGCTTATACCGGTATGCTCGGCGGTAAAGTCGTGCTGCAGGCGTTCACGGTCACAACCGTTTCTTTCGGGGTGATTGCGGCGTATACGATGATTAGCAAACGGGACTTCTCATTTCTGGGCGGTTTTCTCTTTCTTTCGCTGATTGCCTTGCTGCTTATCGGCGTCGTTGGCATTTTTGTTCCGTATTCGGCGCCGACGATGATGATCTATAGCGGTATGGGTATCCTGATTTTCATCGGCTATACGTTGTTTGATTTCAGCCGGCTGACGGTTCATGGGTTCGGCGAAGAGGACATTCCGATGATTGTTGTTTCAATTTATCTTGATTTTATTAACTTGTTCCTTTACATTCTTCAGTTTATCGGCATTGGTTCGAAAAACTGACGGATTCGCGGGATCGGGAGGAAGGGGCAGCCTTCCTTTTTTTTGCCCTTTTTTAACGCTCCGGCCTTTCGACGGATAAGTTCGGTTATACTAAAGATTAAGTCAATAGATACATATCACGGGGGGAAAACACTTGGACCAACACATTGTTCAGGTAAACGAACGGTTGCCCTTACTGGAGAGTATTCCGCTCAGTCTCCAGCACTTATTCGCGATGTTCGGCTCGACGGTTCTCGTGCCACTGATTTTTAAAGTCGATCCGGCAACGATTCTGCTGATGAACGGGATCGGTACGTTAATTTATCTACTCATCTGCCGGGGGAAAATACCGGCTTACCTCGGGTCGAGTTTTGCTTTTATCCAGCCGGTATTGTTTGTCATCGGGCGAAGCGGATATGAGACGGCACTGGGTGGTTTTATCGCCGTCGGGCTAGTATTCATTGTGATTTCGTTGATTGTGCATTGGGTCGGTACCGGATGGCTCGACGTGGTGTTCCCGCCGGCGACGATGGGATCGGTAGTGGCGATTATCGGTTTGCAGCTGATCCCGACGGCCGCCCAGCAGGCTGGCTTGATTGCCGCGGCGGGCAAGACGTGGACACCGGATGCGGCAACGCTGACTGTTTCGCTGTTGACAGCGGGCATCACGTTGCTTGGGTGGGTACTGTTCCGCGGCTTTTTTAAAATCATTCCGATTCTGATCGGCATGGTTGCTGGTTATTTAATTGCGATGCCGGCCGGCCTGATTAATTTTTCCGCGGTTGCTCATGCACAGTGGTTTTCGCTGCCGACTTTCTATACGCCGCGATTTGATCTGGCCGCCATATCGGTGATCGTTCCCGCGGCTCTGGTTGTCATTGCCGAGCATATCGGCCATCTGCTTGTCACCGGAAATATTGTCGGTAAAGATCTGATGAAGGATCCGGGACTGGATCGCTCGCTGCTCGGCAACGGGGTTTCGACGATCATCTCCGGTTTTGCCGGATCGACACCGAACACGACTTACGGCGAAAATATCGGCGTGCTGGCGATTACGCACGTCTATTCTACCTGGATCATCGGCGGCGCAGCCGCGATTGCGACATGCCTGTCGTTTGTCGGCAAATTGTCCGCACTGATTACGACGATCCCGTCGGCAGTCGTCGGCGGCATTTCGCTGATTCTGTTCGGTGTCATTGCTTCCAATGGTTTCCGCATCTTTGTTGAAGCGAAGGTCGATTTTTCCAAGGCGCAGAATATTATCCTTAGCACCGTTATTTTTGCTACCGGCATCAGCGGTGTGACGATCCAGATCGGGCTTGTCCCATTTAACGGTATGGGCTTGGCGACGGTTGTCGGTGTGCTGCTCAGCCTATTGTTTGCTTTGCTGAATCGGCTGCACTGGTCGAATGAAGCGTGACGATTGTGAGAGGAGGGCGCAGGTGGCGGAGACACTCGATGAGCAGTATATGAGGCTGGCGATCGGCGAGGCACAGCGCGCCAAAGCGATCGGTGAGGTGCCGATCGGCGCGGTCATTGTCCGCGCTGGCGCGATCGTCGCCCGGGGCTATAATCGGCGTGAGACACTTCAATCGCCGACGGCCCATGCCGAGCTGGCGGCGATTGAAGCGGCGAGCCGGCGACTCGGCACATGGCGGCTGATCGGCTGCACGCTGTATGTCACGTTGGAACCCTGTCCGATGTGTGCCGGGGCCGTCGTTCTATCCCGGATCGACCGACTGGTTTTTGGGGCGGCCGATCCGAAAGCCGGCTGTGCGGGCACACTGATGAATCTTGTGCAGGATGAGCGTTTCAATCATCGGGCTGAAGTGGTCGGCGGTGTACTCGCCGGTGAATGCGGCACATTGCTCAGTGATTTTTTCAAAACGCTGCGTTACCGACGGAAAGAGACGGAAACACCGAAAGATTGTGATTGAATGCCGGCACTGCCGAATCTTGACAATAGTTGTTAAAAAATTACAGTTGTAACAGGCAGATTTATATGGTACACTAATCTGCGTGGCTGTGGAGGCGTACCCAAGAGGCTGAAGGGGACTGACTCGAAATCAGTTAGGGCGTCGTTCGGCGCCGCGGGGGTTCAAATCCTCTCGCCTCCGCCATTTTTATTACTATTGATAATCTGCGGTTGATCCGTTTTACATTTTGTATCGTTATAAAATTTGCCGTGCTAGACGGGGAGGCAGCGGTGCCCTGTAACTCGCAATCCGCTATAGCGAGGTTGAACTCCTTTTCGAGGTCCGCACGCTGCAAGGCAGCCCCAGGCACGTGGTGTTGACGCCCGGGTCCTGCGCAACGGAAACTCACGAACCCTGTCAGGTCCGGAAGGAAGCAGCAGTAAGTGAGACCTTCCGTGTGCCGCGGGGCAACCTGGGTTGAGCCGGCGACCTGAGAAACGGTTGTGGCGCGCTCATCGACAAAAGGTGCACGGCTTTAAAAATAAAGATGAAGGCTATCGAAGACTTTTTTCGATAGCCTTTGTTTTCATCTATGATCGGGCGAGCGGCACTTCGGCGGTTCACTTCGCCGCCCGATATCGGTATAATAAATCTATAATAGCCGGCATGTACCGGCGAAAGGAGGATCCGTGTTGGCTTATCAGGCGTTGTATCGAGTTTATCGGCCACAAACGTTTCACGACATTGCCGGTCAGGAACATATTACAAAAACATTGCAGAACGCGCTGATTAAGCAGAAGTTTTCGCATGCTTATCTATTTACCGGACCGCGGGGAACAGGGAAAACAAGTGCGGCGAAGATTCTGGCCAAGGCCATCAACTGCGAGCATGCTCCTTGCGCCGAACCGTGCAACGCCTGCGCGGCCTGTAAAGGGATTACGGAGGGAAGCATCGCCGATGTGGTAGAAATAGACGCCGCTTCCAACAACGGTGTCGATGAGATCCGCGACATTCGCGACAAAGTCAAGTACGCACCGAGCAGCGTACGCTATAAAGTCTATATCATCGATGAAGTGCATATGCTTTCGACCGGGGCGTTCAATGCCTTGCTGAAGACGCTGGAGGAACCACCGGAGCACGTCGTTTTTATTTTGGCGACAACGGAACCGCAAAAGATTCCGCTGACAATCATTTCTCGTTGTCAACAATTTGATTTTCGCCGCGTGCCGTCATCTGCGATCACCGATCGACTAAAGTTTGTGGCCAGCGATCAGCAGATGGAGGCGGAAGATGAAGCCCTGCGGTTAATTGCTAAGGCAAGCGAAGGCGGCATGCGCGATGCACTCGGCATTCTTGATCAGACCGCGGCATACGGCGAGGGTAAAATAACGGTCCGCAATGTGCTGGATGTAACCGGCATGGCATCGGATCTTGTGATTCGTGAATTGACGGAAGCGCTGAATGTGGGTGAGGCGACCCGCGCAATCAATAAGATGGCTGCTTTGCTCGACCAGGGGAAAGATCCGCTGCGGTTGATGCAGCAACTGATTTATTATTATCGCGATCTGTTGCTTTATCAGACGTCGCCGGATCTGGAAGATATCCTTAGCCGGCCGCGCACGGACGAAGCGTTCCGCAAGCAAGCGGCCGATATCCCCGCTGGGAGGATCTACCGTCTAATTCAGCAGCTGAATGATGGTTTTCTTGAGATGCGGCGGACGAATCATCCCCGTATTTTTCTCGAAATGACGATTGTCCGCATTTGCCAGCCTGAAAGGGCACCGCGGCAACCCGCCTTAAACCAGACGGAGCCCGGGCGGCTGGAAAAACTTGAGAAACGCGTGACCACACTGGAAGAAAAATTTGCCGGCGCAGAAACAGAGCAAGAAGCCGCACCGCCGCGCTCCGGCGGCGAGAAAACTCATCCGCTGCGCCGGAGCGGGGATGTCCGTATTTCGCAAGCGAAAATTAACCGGTTACTAGAAGCGGCCACCAAAGAGGATTTGCAAGAAGTACGCTCAGCCTGGAGTACGGTCATGACGAAAATCAAATCGCAGAACGTTGCGGCTCACGCCTGGCTGCTGGAAAGCCGTCCGGTTGCGGCATCGCCGGGCGGATTCGTTCAGGCGTTTAAATATGATTTTCATTGCCGGATGGTGATGGATAAAAAGAACAGCATTGTGGCGATGGTGGAGCACATTTTACAAGAGACAATCCATAAAGAAAAAGCAATGTATCCCGTCCCGGAAGAAACATGGAATCAGTTGAAGCAGGCATTTATTCGCCACTCAAACCACTCAAAGACTTCGGCAAAAAAAAAGAAAGACGCACCGGCGGCCGATCCGCTCGTTGTCGAAGCCGAAAAGCTGGTCGGTTCCGATCTGCTTGATATTAAGGATTAATAAAACCCATTTTGGAGGCGTCTTTACTATGCGAGGAAATATGAACAATATGATGCGGCACATGCAGAAAATGCAACGCCAAATGGCTGAAGCTCAGGAAAAACTCAAGGATGAAATCGTCGAGGGGACAGCCGGAGGCGGAGTTGTGACGGTTAAGGCAAACGGCCATAAGCAAATCGTCGACGTGATTGTCAATCCGGAGGCAGTCGATCCGGACGATGTCGATATGCTTCAGGATCTTATTCTGGCAGCGGTAAACGATGCACTGAATAAAGCAGACGAGCTGATTGGGCAGCGCCTTGGCAAATTTACACAGGGATTAAATATTCCCGGCCTCTAACATGCCGATCGGCGGGGAATTCAAAAGTGTGCGGATTCTGCAGACCGGAAACGGATGGGTTGGAATCCGCTTTTGCTTTTAGGTGAACAAGGGGGGTGTTCTGTTGTGCAATATCCGGAACCCATCGCAAAACTAATCGACAGCTTCATGAAGCTCCCGGGAATCGGGCCAAAGACGGCGGTGCGCCTGGCTTTTTTCGCCGTTGATATGAATGACGAAGATGTGATGGCGTTTGCCCGCAGCCTTGTTGATGTCAAACGAAAACTGGTAACGTGTTCGGTCTGCCAAAACATCAGCGATCGCGACCCTTGTCCGATCTGCGATGATCCGTCGCGGGATCGTTCGACGATCTGCGTGGTTCAAGATCCGAAAGACGTTGTCGCACTTGAAAAGATGCGTGACTATCATGGCCTGTATCATGTGCTGCACGGTGTCATTTCGCCGATGGACGGTGTCGGACCGGAAGATATTAGAATTGCCGAGTTGATTCATCGGCTGGAAGATGAGAAGATCAAAGAAATCATTTTGGCGACCAATCCGACGGTAGAAGGAGAAGCGACCGCCATGTATATTGCCCGACTGGTCAAACCGATCGGTGTGAAAACGTCGAGAATTGCTCATGGACTCCCCGTCGGCGGGGATCTGGAATATGCCGATGAGGTAACACTATCGAAGGCACTTGAAGGTCGAAGAGAACTATGAGTGCGTCGGAACAAGGCCTTGATCTGGAGAGGATATTAGATGTTCGGACATAAGAAAAGGTTGATACGGAAAGAAGTGACGGCATCGCTGCTTGACGCTTTAAGCCGTTGCAAAGAAGACTGGATGATTAAAAAACGCGTAATCGATGCAAGTATCGATCCGTCGGAGGAAGTGCTGTATCAGCTGAAATTATCAGAGGCCAAATATCTGTTTTTATTAAAAGAGGTCCGCACGTTGAACATCCGCATATCGACGACTCGCCGATAATACGGCCTGTTGCCTGGAATGATAATTCTAATGATGTTGTCGATGATGGATGGACTCCACCATCTTCAAGAGCTGATTATTAGCAGTAAGAGTAAGAGCAAGCGGTCTTTTACATCCGCCAATCTCAGCGAAAGTGAGTAGCGGGATCGATTGCTATCTTTTAAACGAGTCTTGTTAACTTCGATGTGATGAAATTGAAAAAAGCAGCATGATTGCAGCATGTCCTCATATTATAAAGAGACCGATTAAAAATCCGTACCTCGTTTTGCAGGGCGGTCGCGGCTAACGAAATCGATACGGAAAGGGGACGTGTTGCAGTGGCTACTTATCTATTCATTGCTTTTGCGGTCATCGTTCTTTTCCTGCTATTTTTAATCACTGGAATCTCTTTCCACCCCGTCCGTTGGTTCGGGAAACTGACCGTTCGCCTGCTGCTGGGTGCTTTGTTTCTCTTTATACTGAATGTAGTAGGCGAATCATTCAGTTTGCATATTCCGATTAATCTGGCGACGACCGCGATTAGCGGCTTGCTCGGCTTACCCGGCATAGCGGCCCTTGTTTTAATTAAATATACGATCGGCGTGTAACTTTGTCCAAAGAAAAAATAACTGTTGACCGATCGTCGCTCGGGTGTTAATATATTTAATGCTGCGATTGAGACGGGAAGAAACACTTCTTGCCGTTTCAAAAAAATGATTGACATTTTTTTGCGAATGCAGTATAGTATAAAAGTTGCTGTTTGGAATGTTCCTTGAAAACTGAAC
>UQRJ01000014.1 GCA_900543345.1 uncultured Sporolactobacillus sp.
AGATGTCTTAGGGTCTCGTGGGCTCGGAGATGTGTATAAGAGACAGCTGCCGCACTGCATTCATTCAGTGCATTTATTAAAATCTCCTGAGCGGGGAAGAATTATGAGGAGCGAAACAGGCGGATTGATCCCAATACAGGATAGCCGTGCCAACTGAGTCAACTCTTTGTTTTCTCGGCCATTTTTCTCATTTCGCGTGCATGTCGTTTGCTTAATTCCGTCATTTTTGCGCCGGAGAGCATGCGTCCGATTTCGCAAATTTTTTCTTCTTCATTTAATGTCTTCACTTGTGTATTCGTTCGATTGCCCGTGACCTGTTTGGCAATATGCAAATGCTGATCGGCCATTGCCGCCACTTGCGGCAGATGCGTAATGCAAAGCACCTGCGATGATTTCGACAAGCTAAATATTTTTTCAGCCATCGCCTGAGCCACTTTCCCGCTGACACCCGTGTCGATTTCGTCGAAAATCATCGTAGAAATACCCATCACTTTACGGAAATTGGATTTGATCGCCAGCATGATGCGCGACAATTCGCCGCCCGAGGCTATTTTAGCCAGCGGTTTCGCCGGTTCGCCCGGGTTGGTCGTGATATAAAATTCCACATTGTCGATACCCGAGGGCCCGTAACTCGCAAATGATTCAAGATCGTCCGGATAATTGAGTTCTGCGTCGAAAACGGCATGTTCCATATACAGATCTTTCAGTTCACGGTTAACGGACCGATTCAGCCGGACAATCGTTTTTTTTCGTTCGGCGGAAAGGGCCAGCGCTGCGGTTCTTAATTTGTCCATCTGTGACCGAAAGGCCCGGCTCAGGCCCTCATATTTTTCGTCCCGATGGGTCAGATCGTTATATTCACGGCTGATTTTCTCGTAATAGCTTAGGATTTCGCCGATAGTCGTTCCATATTTTCTCTTCAAAAGGTAAATCGTATTCAGGCGGCCTTCAATCTCGTCCAGACGTCGGGGATCATATTCCATCCGTTCCAAGTTGTCACGCATGGTCGAAACTGTCTCGGAAAGTGTATAATAACAATCTGAAATCTGCTCGGCCGATTGCTTTAGTTTTCCATCCACACCTTGGATTGATTCAAGACTGGTGGCGGCGCGACGGACCCAATCGAGCCCTCGATTTTCACCATTGAGGGATTCCAGACTGTTTTTCAGCGCTTGAAAAATTTTTTCAAAATTAACCAGACGGCGCTTCTCTTCATTCAGTTCGTCCTCTTCGCCGGATTTCAGCTGGGCCTGACGGATGTCGTTAATCTGGTAGTTCAGCAAATCGATGCGCTGCGCGATTTCTTTTTCGTTTTTATTAAATTTTACGCATTCCCGATGCAATTCGGCAGTGCGGGCATAGAAGGCCTTGTATCGCTTCAGCAATGCGGCGATGCGCGCACCGTATTGATCGATTAGCGGCAGATGCCGTTGCGGATCGAGGAGCAACTGATGTTCATGCTGGCCGTGAATGTCGATCAGCAGACGGCTGATGCGCTGGAGTGCGCTCAATGTGACCAATTTCCCGTTGACGCGGCAAATGCTTTTTCCCTTGGCATAAATTTCCCGGCGGAGAATAATCGTTCCGTCGCTGTTGTCGATGCCGAGATCGTCCAGCACCGAGAGTGCTTCGTGACCGGCGTTGACATCAAACAGTCCTTCGATCTCCGCTTTTGTAGCACCGCGGCGCACATATTCCGAGGAGCCGCGGCCGCCGGCCAATAAGCCAATCGCATCGACAATGATCGATTTGCCGGCCCCAGTCTCGCCGGTAATCACAGTCAGTCCATCCGCAAAAGAAATTTTAATTTGATCAATGATGGCGAAGTTGGCGACCTGCAGTTCAAGAAGCATGTCTTTTCTCCTTCCTTAGCGAACATAGGTTCTATAGCTATTGTCACCCGTTTGGCGCGGACCGTCAAGCGGTTGGCATGAAAAAAAGGACATCTTTTCGATGTCCTAATGGCTCTGATAATGCTTTCCCAACACTTCATGCGCGCGGTGCACAACGCGTTCCACATCAATCGGCCGTCCGCTTTCGCCGCCCGCTTTCAACCAGGCTAAAAATTCAATGTTGCCGTCGCCGCCGGTAATCGGTGAAAAGTCGAGCCCGGCAGCGATAAAACCGGATTGACCGGCGAATTTAAGAAAATCGCGCAATACCGCCCGATGAATTGCCGGATCGCGGACGATTCCCTTCTTCCCGACCTGATCCCGGCCGGCCTCAAATTGCGGTTTGATCAATGCGACGATATCCGCCCCGGGCTGAATAATCACCTTCAACGGCGGCAGAATTTTTTTCAGCGAAATAAAAGAAACATCGATAGAAGCAAACTCCGGACGCCCTTCGTTAAAATCTTCGGGCGTACAATAACGGAAATTCGTTCGCTCCATTACAATCACTCGGGGATCGCTGCGCAGCTTCCAGGCAAGTTGATTGTAGCCGACATCGAGTGCGTATACCCGGCGTGCACCGTTTTGCAGCGCGCAGTCGGTGAATCCGCCGGTCGAGGCGCCGATATCCAACATCAGTTTTCCGTTCACGTCGACTGGAAAGACATGCAATGCCTTCTCCAGTTTTAGGCCGCCGCGGCCAACATACGGAAGTGAATTTCTCTTCACCCGCAATTTCGTCGATACAGCAATTTTACTGCCCGGCTTGTCGACGCGACGGTCACCGATAAACACGTCGCCCGCCATCACGGCACGTTGCGCTTTCTCCCGTGAATCGAACAGTCCCGTGCGCACAAGCAGGACGTCTACCCGTTCCTTCTCTTTCATGACAGTGCGGCCTTGCGCCGCCTACGGACATCTTTTTCCGCTTTCACCATGCGGCGCAGCCGGGCACAAACATTATCCGCTGTCAGTCCGAGTTCGCTCCACAATTCTTTGACGCTGCCCTGCTGAACAAAATAGTCGGGAATGCCCATCCGTTCGACGGTGACATGACCTGTTTCCCGATCCGAATAATACTCAAGCACACTCGAACCGAATCCGCCGGCCAACATTCCTTCCTCCAGGGTTAGAATCGGTTTGTGCGCTGCGCCGATTCTCTTCAGCATGTCGTGATCCAGTGGCTTGAGAAAACGGGCATTGACCACTTCCGTCTGGATACCTTCCTTTCTCAGGTGAGCAGCGGCCTCTACGGCAACCGCCAGCAGCGGGCCAAAGGAAAGGATCACTGCATCGCTCCCTTCGCGCAACACTTCCCAGTTGCCGATCGGTATCAGCGACGGTTTTTTATCAAAAGCGACGCCGACACCGTTTCCTCGCGGATACCGGAAGGCAATCGGACCTTTATTGTAGTGCAGTGCCGTATATACCATATTGCGCAGCTCATTTTCATCTTTGCTCATCATGATGACGACGTTCGGCATTGCGCGTAAAAAACCAATATCGAAGACGCCCTGATGAGTTTCGCCGTCTGCACCGACGAGTCCGGCGCGGTCTACGGCAATTGTCACATTCAGATTCTGCCGGCAGATATCATGAAGGATCTGGTCGTATGCCCGTTGCATAAAAGTCGAGTAAATGGAGAGCACGGGTTTCATGTTCTGCGTTGCCAGTCCAGCCGCAAAAGTTGCCGCATGCTGCTCGGCGATGCCTACGTCGAACAGGCGATCCGGGAATTGCTTTTTAAAACCTTCCAATTTGGAGCCGACAACCATTGCCGGTGTAACGACGACGATGCGGTCATCTTCACGCGCCAGCCGGCAAAGTTCGTCGCCGACGACCTTGCTGTAGGCCGGCGGCTGGCCGACCGGTTTAATGAATGCGCCGGATTCGATTTTGTAAGGGCCAGTACCGTGCCACGTCCCAACTGTATCCATTTCCGCCGGTTTGTATCCCTTGCCTTTTTGCGTCAATACATGAATCAGCACCGGCCCCTTATGCTTTCGTGCCAGTCTCAGGTTATCGATCAGCGAAGCAATATTATGCCCATCGATCGGTCCCATATAGGTAATGCCGAGTTCTTCGAAAAAAACGCCGGAGACAAACAGATATTTAATCCGATCCTTGACTCGTTCAGCAGTCGCCGCAAGTTTGCCGCCGAACGCAGGAATTTTTTTCATCAAGTACTCAATATCTTCTTTCG
The DNA here is from genome assembly GCA_900543345.1 of uncultured Sporolactobacillus sp. GTDB lineage: Bacteria > Bacillota > Bacilli > Bacillales > Sporolactobacillaceae > Sporolactobacillus. The sequence continues at coordinate 4,096 of UQRJ01000014.1, forward strand.
CCCGATTGTACTGCTCGGCCGAACGAATCCGATCCAGCATATTGTGCATCGCACCGACATTCGGTGCAATCGACATTTCATTATCGTTCAGCACGATAATCATTTTTTTCTTCAACTGGCCGATATTATTCAACGCCTCAAGCGCCATACCGCCGGTCAGCGCCCCGTCGCCGATCACTGCTACGATATCGAAATGCTCCTTTTTTAAATCGCGGGCAACGGCCATGCCGATCGCCGCCGACAGCGACGTTGAACTATGGCCGGTTTCCCAGATATCGTGCTTGCTTTCATTTCGTTTCGGAAAACCGCACAGGCCATGAAATTGGCGCAGTGTATCGAAACGGTCGCCCCTTCCAGTCAGAATTTTGTGCACATAGGTCTGATGCCCGACATCCCAAATCAGTTTGTCTGTCGGACTGTTGAACACCTTATGCAAAGCGAGCGTCAATTCGACCACGCCAAGATTCGGAGCAAGGTGCCCGCCTGTTCTGGAAAGTTTTTCAATTAAGAACTTGCGGATATCCGCCGCCAGATGGTCCAGCTGATGAATCGACATCTTCTTCAGGCATTTCGGACTCTTAATCGACGCGACGTCCATTGCTCACACATCCTTTTTCCTTTTTTTCAGCATCATTTTCCGATGCTTCTTTTCCGCTAGATCGAGTATCGGCAAATGTAAATGATGTTCAAGAAAATACAGAACATAGCCTACTCGATAAATGATCGCCGTACAATTGTCGATGGCGAACGTCTTGCCGAGTGACTTGACAAAAACCGTGATCGCAGCGACAAATGCCGTTACAAGCACGGTCAACGCATACTCCAGTACCCCGCTATTCTTCTCGGCAAGCCGCACCAGCACCGCGCCGACAACGACCGAAGCCGCCGTACCGCTGATAATAGCGCTGATGTCGCCAATGACATCGGTACAGAATGTATTCACACGATCCGCATTTTTCGTCAGCCATAATGAGTATCTGGCCCCCCGCATTTTTTTCGATGCCATTGCATGAAAGGGCGATTCATTGGATGCCGTAGCGGCAACGCCGATGATATCGAAAAACAAGGCAAACAAGATGATGACAAGAACCACGGCAATACCGCTTACAATATCGGCACTCCCCAGTATCGCCGTTGAAATAATTGAAAAAATAGCCGCCAGCACAAACGTGATAACGGCTAAGGGAATGCCCCATTTCAATGATTTTTTTAAACTCTTCTTCATAGCTGCCCGATGTCCTTATCCGGATCTCGGGCATTTCACATCCTTATGATTAACCCTATTCCGCCGGGAGATACATTATGTAAAACAGGAGGTCGCCCAAGAAGTAAACATTACGGCTTAGGTCCAGTAGGTTTTCCCGTCGAGCTGCCCGATGTCGCCATGCGGGTAGTTTCCTTTTAAAGCTCGACCGACGATGTTGCCAGTCGCCGAACTGGAACGCCACTCAGGCCGCACCATAATCCTTCTTAGTCGCTGCTGGGATGCAGACAGTCTAGGAGATTTCCTCAAACACTCCTGGGACTTTATTCTATCCTCTTTTGCAGAATTGATTTCAGGAAGATTCACGCCGACGGCGCTGGCCTAGCAACCGCCGGTTCCGCTCTTCCATCCCCTCTTTTCCACTCAAGGCAGGCTACGCTACTCGCTCTCCTTCAGAAAGAGTACTGGCAAGTAGGTTTTCCATCAGGTCGGAGTTACCCCACCGGGTAAACAGACCGAATGTCTCCACGAACGCAGGGTCTTCGCCCACATGCCGTTGCGGATCGCCCTACGTCCTTTACTCCCAGCACAGGCCCAAAGCTGGGCGCCTTAAGCCCACACCAGGAACTTCATCGATGTGCCCTTTGACGGATTTTTAGCCCCGTCTTCAAATAAAGTGGAGTGACTAGAATACTGCACCTTCTGCTTAAATCCATGGTTTCATTGTATCATATTCAATTCGGACACTCAACTGCCTGGGATGGCCTAATCCGGCGTCTCGGAAAATCCGCCCACCGAAATTTTATTCATACAATCGTCTTCAGTAGGCGCGATAACGGAGAAAATCAGCCAGATCGTTCAATACGCCGTCTTGAAGTCCCGCTTCTCTCAATGCCCGTTTGGCGCGGTTTATATGATCGGCCAGTCTCTCTTTTGCGCCGTCTAAACCAAGCAAGCTGACATAAGTATTCTTATGATTAGCCCAATCGCTGCCGATCGGTTTGCCAAGTTTTCCTTCTGAACCGACAACGTCGAGAACATCGTCGCCAATTTGAAAAGCTATCCCGAGATGATCGGCATAAGCCGTTAAAGCATGGATAACCGGCTCGGTCGCCCCGGCAATCACTGCGGCGGCTTCCAGCGGAAAACGAATCAGGCGACCGGTTTTGCGCCGATGTACGGACATGAGCTGCTCGATTGTCAGCGTTTCGCTTTCCGCTTCCAGGTCGCTCTCCTGGCCGCCGACCATGCCTTCAGGCCCGGCAGCCGCAGCAAGCAGCCACGTCAAGCGGCATCTGACCGCCTCGGAGAGTTCTTGATCGGAGCATAGCTCCTGGAAGGCATAGGTCAAGAGCCCGTCTCCGGCAAGTATGGCGGTCGCCTCACCGAAGACAACATGATTGGTCGGCTTGCCGCGTCGGAGCCGGTCGTTATCCATCGCCGGCAGGTCGTCGTGAATGAGTGAATATGTATGAATCATTTCCAGAGCAATCGCTGTCTTCAGCCCTTTTTCTTTTGTCTCTCCAAGCAGCTCCAGTGTGGAAAAAAGTAAAATCGGCCGAAAGCGTTTGCCTCCGGCAGAAAGTGAATAGATCATCGATTGTTTCAGTTTATCCGGAATTTCCGCGTTTTCCAGCGCGGAGGGAAGCCGGCGATCAAGCCAGCTTTTCGTTGTCTTCATATAGTCCAGCAATGCTTGCTTCACGACGGATCATCCTCTCCGGGGGAAAACGGATGGGACTCACCGTTTGCATCGATCATCCGATCCATGCGTTTGCCGGCCGACTCCAGTTTATCGTGACACAGTTTTGACAGCGTCATGCCTTGTTGAAAAAGATCGATCGTCTTCTCCAACGGTACGTCATTTTCTTCCAGTCGCCGAACAATGGCTTCCAACTGTTCCATCGCCTGTTCAAACGACGGCACCTGTTTTTCGTCGGATTGGTTATCGGTTTCACTCATGCTTTTGTTCCTCCTCTAAGCCCCACACCTGGCAATCGATCGAGCCATCGTGCATACGCAGCGTCAGTTGGTCGCCCGGCGAAACGTCACGGGTCGACTTGATCAGCCGTCGGTCCTTATCGTAAGCGAGGCTATAGCCCCTCGCCATGATCTTTAGCGGACTCAGTGCATTCAACTCCAGGACAATCCGCTCATAGCGGGTCCGCTTGTTTTTTCCGCTATCCCGGGCGGCACGGAATAAGAGTTTGGTCACATCGTGCAGTTTTTCGCGTCCACGTTCAAGCAGCGCATCCGGTCGATTGCGGGAGAGGATGCGCCGGTTCAATTCCAAACGATCCTTTTTCCCAGTAAGCTGCCGGCCGAGCGCCTGACAGAATCGTTCGTTCAGCCGGTCATATTCCTGCTCTTTCTGAAGCACCAATTGTTCCGGATAGCGGAATGCATACGAACCGGTCAATTGTCTGAGGCGCTCCGCCGAATGATCGAGTTTGGTGCGCACGGCCCGACGCAGCCGCTCCCCGCCTGTCTCAATACGCCGCTTTAGTTCACGTACATCGGGTACGGCAAATTCGCCGGCAGCCGTCGGCGTCGGCGCCCGGCGGTCGGCAACAAAATCAGTAATCGTAAAATCAGTTTCGTGGCCAACTGCGGAGATTATCGGCAGCGTCGACCGATAAATCGCTTCGGCCACACTCTCTTCATTAAACGCCCATAAATCTTCGATTGAACCGCCGCCACGCCCAACAATCAACAGATCCAGGCCCGGTGTCCGATTGGCCAGCTGAATCGCCCGGACAATCGAAGGTGCCGCTTCTGCGCCTTGAACAAGGACGGGAAAAACAGTCAGTCGCGCCGATGGAAACCGTCGTTTAATCGTCGTAAAAAGATCACGGATCGCCGCACCGGTCGGCGAAGTGACAATGCCGATTTCTCTGGCAAGCACCGGGATTTTTTTCTTGCTCGACGGATCGAACCATCCTCGAGCTTCAAGTGTTTTTTTCAGCTGTTCATACGCAAGGAACAACCGTCCGAGCCCGTCCTGCTCCATGCTGCGAATATAAAGCTGGTATTCACCGTACGGTTCATAGACCGACACCGACCCCCGGATCAATACTTTCATGCCATCTTCGGGTTCAAAATTAAGCCGCCGGGCATTACCGGCAAACATGACCGCCCGGATACGCGCATTTCGATCTTTTAGCGTCAAGTAAAGATGCCCGCGCGAATGACGTTTGAAATTGGATATTTCACCGCGCAGCCAGATGTCCTGAAGCGCATGATCAGTCTCAATCATTTGCTTAATGTAGCGCGTCAGCCGGGTTACGCTGACATAACGGTCATTCTCCATCGCCATTTCGCTTCTTTAAACGATTTTCCGCTGCTTTCAGTGTATTCTCCAATAGCATGACACGGGTCATGGGTCCGACGCCGCCGGGTACCGGTGTAATCATCGACGCTTTCTCACGGACTTCCCAGAAGCGGACATCACCGACCAGTTTGCCGCGTGCATCGCGATTCATCCCGACATCGACAACGACCGCCCCCGCCTTCACTTCATCGGCGCCGACTAAGCCCGCTTTTCCGGCAGCAACGACAAGAATGTCCGCCTGCCGCGTATAGTCGGCAAGCCCAACCGTTTTCGAATGGCAGATCGTCACCGTAGCATCGTGATTAAGAAACAGCTGCGCCGCCGGTTTGCCAACGATGCGGCTTCGACCGATTACAACGACATGTTTGCCGGCAATCGTCACATGCATTGTCTGTAACATTCTGATAATCCCCGCCGGTGTACATGGCACAAATCCATCCTGATTCGTCAGCAACAAGCCGATGTTAACCGGATGGAAACCGTCGACATCCTTTGCCGGACTGATATGGCGGATGACCTTGCTTTCAGAAATCTGCCGTGGCAATGGTAACTGGACAAGAATGCCGTGAATCGTCTCAGCGATATTCAGCCGATCGATGGTCTTCAGCACTTCGTTTTCCGAAACATCAGCCGGATAGCGGATCAATTCGGAATGAATACCGACTTCCTTGCAATCGCGGATTTTCCCGCGGACATAAGCGCGTGAAGGCGCGTCGTCGCCGACAAGAACCACAGCTAATCCGGGTCGGATGCCCGCATCGCCGAGCGCCTTCACCCGGCCCGTCATTTGCTTGCGCATTAATGATGCAATCGTTTTACCATCGATTAACGTTGCCGTCACTCGTCTCCCCGCCCTTGTTCTTTTTTCTATATTTCTTTTTCAATGCTTGAAAGTACCCCATTGACAAATTTTCGTGATTGCTCATCGCTAAATGTCCGGCATAACTCGACGGCTTCGTTAATGCTGACGGAAGCCGGAATATCGTCGAAATAACACATTTCGCAGACGGCAAGCCGCAGAATTGTTTTGTCGATATTGCCGATCCTCTCGAACGACCAATTGACCAGATGCTTCGCAATCAAGCGATCAATTTCTTGTTCATGAGCCGTCGTCGCCGCAAGCAATCGATCCACATAGGGATCCACCGACCCTTTGCCCTCGCTTGCCGCTTCAATAGCCGTCCGTTCATCCGTGCCGCTCAGTGACATTTGAAACAACGCCTGGAGCGCAATACTCCTTGCCTGTCTTCGGTTCATCCATCCATTCCTCTCTTCCGCCCGTTCCTCGTGAGACAAACATGAAAAAAACCTATTTACACGTTGTCTGCTTCATGATTCGGCTTATGGCTGAAACGAATACCGACGACATGAATGTTTATTTCACGGGTCTCCAGAGCGGTCATCTTTTTCAACGCCCGGGCGATATTGCTTTGCACTTTTTCGGCGACCTCGGGAATCGAAACGCCCATCTGCGTCGTCAATTGAACGTCGATAACAATTCCGTCGTCGCGAAGATCGACCTTGACGCCCTTACGCAAATTTTTTCCACCCAGTTTTTCTACAACACCGGACGCAAAGCCGCCGCGCGTATCGGCCACCCCGACAACCTCCAGAGCGGCCAAACTGGCGATGATTTCAATGACTTCGGGGGAGATTTCGATTTTTCCAAGCATCTCTTCTTCCCGCTCCTCCTCGTTTCGTGGCTGCTTTTCTTCTTCCGTCATCAGACACACGCCTCCTGATTACTCCTGCTTAAACAGCGGATATTTTTTCAGAAACTTTGTGTTAAACCGGCCGCTTTGGAAAACGGGATGGTTGAGTAGGCGCAAATGGAAGGGAATCGTCGTGCGGATGCCCTCAATCACATATTCGCCTAGGGCGCGTTTCATGGTAGCCATGGCGTCTTCCCGTGTTTTCCCATAAGTAATGAGCTTGGCAATCATCGAATCGTAATACGGCGGAATGAAATAGCCTTGATACATGGCGGAATCGATCCGGACGCCCGGTCCGCCCGGCGGCAAATAAGTATCGATGCGGCCGCAGGAGGGCATGAAATTCTTTTCCGGATCTTCCGCATTGATTCGGCACTCAATCGCGTGCCCGCGAAGCCGAATGTCCGATTGGCGGAAGGGCAACGGTTCGCCCGCAGCAATTTTAATCTGCTGCTTGACCAAATCGATGCCGGTGACAAATTCTGTTACGCCATGTTCGACCTGAATGCGGGTATTCATTTCCATAAAATAAAAATCACCGCTGGGTTCGTAAATAAACTCGACAGTCCCGGCCCCGCAATAATCGACTGCCTGCGCCGCACGGACCGCCGCCTCTCCCATCTCTTCGCGCTTGCTTTCATTGAGTGCCGGCGACGGCGACTCTTCCAATAATTTTTGCAATCTGCGTTGAATGGTGCAATCGCGTTCTCCAAGATGGATCACATGGCCGAATTTGTCAGCCAATATCTGGATCTCAACATGGCGGAAATCTTCGATATATTTTTCCAGATACACCCCGGGATTACCGAACGATGTGTCTGCTTCCTGCCGGGTCACGGCAATGCCGCTCCTGAGCTCTCGCTCGTTCCGGGCGACGCGGATACCTTTACCGCCGCCGCCCGCCGTGGCCTTGATCAGTACCGGATAGCCGATGTCGTCAGCGATTTTAACGCCTTCCTCAGCACTGGCAATCACTCCGTTTGACCCAGGGACAACCGGCACTCCCGCGTCCTTCATCGTCTGTTTCGCAACGTCTTTAATACCCATCCGGGCAATCGCCTTGGCCGGCGGGCCGATAAAAATCAGTTTACAGTCCTCACACATTTCGGCAAAATCGGCGTTTTCGGAAAGAAAGCCGTAACCGGGATGGATCGCGTCACATCCGGTCAGGGTGGCAACGCTGATGATGTTGGTGTAATTAAGATAGCTCTCCTTCGGTGCGCTGGGACCGATGCAGTAAGCTTCGTCGGCCAGCTGGACATGCAGTGCGTCTTTATCCGCCTGCGAATAGACAGCGACAGTTGCAATGCCTAATTCTTTACATGCACGGATAATTCGGACCGCGATTTCTCCTCTGTTTGCGACCAGTATTTTTTTAATCATCTACCAAGCGACTCCTTAATCTTCCTTGACAAGAAACAACGGCTGGTTATATTCGACAAGTTGGCCGTCTTCGACAAGGATATCGACGATCGTGCCTTTGCAGTCGGCTTCGATCTCATTGAATAATTTCATCGCCTCAACGATGCAGACTACCGTTTTTTCATCGACTTTCGATCCTTTTTGCACGAACGGCTTCGCGTCCGGCGATGAAGCGGTATAAAACGTTCCGACCATCGGGGCCGTAATTTTGTGCAGCGTATCGTCCGTCGTTTCTTTCGCATCCGTTTCAGCTTCACTTTTCACTTCAGCGGCTGCAGCCGGTTCAGATCGTTCGTCGGCGGCCCCTCCGTTTTTACCGCCTGATGCCGCCGGCGCGGACGTTTTTTTAAGCGTGATTTTTGTATCTTCCGACTCAAACTTCAATTCGCTGATTGAAGAGACGTCCATTGCTTTCATCAAGGCCTTAATATCGTCAATACTAAGCAAGATTCAGCCACTCCTTTTCCCCAACCACTTTGCAGCTATTATAGCATATCCTATGTACGTGCTTGAATATGAGAAGATTCATCTGCCGTTTGCGCCCGCAGGCAAAGAAAAAACCGTCGCGAGCGCCCGCAACAGTCTCTATTGTAACGAATTCAGTTGAAAAAATCCCGAAAAATTTTCCCGACGGCGATTAATGACCGTTGCCGAGATTGTAACTGACGCTGACGACCCTCCCTGCCCCGAGATATTCGTTCACCAGGCGAATGATCGAATTAGCTTCTTTATCGCTCAGATTTTTTTTATCCACGTAGATTTTCACTTCTGAGCCGCTCGCGCTGACGGCCGCATTCTTATAACCTTTCGATAGCAGCACGTCCTTCACAGTCATCTCGGTGTTGGCCAATGTCTCGAGCGATTCCATATCGTCGTAAGCCTTACTGGCCGCTTTAGTGGTACTTTTCTCCGAAGCAATGACCGATTCATATTTTTTTTGTAGTTTTCCACGTTCACTTGCTTTTTCCAGTTCAATTTCTCCCAGCTTATTGGCCGCCGTCGATGCACCATCCTGTTTTTTCTGAGGCGCCGTCGCCACTTTCGTGGTTTTCGCCGAACGGTCGGCCGTCTGCTCGGACGGTTTGTCCGGAGTCGTTAGTGCGTAGACTGAAAGAACCACAATTAAACTGAGCATCGTCAGCAGCCAGATCGTTTGTTTCTTCAGCATTGATTAATGCCTCCTTATTTACGTCAATCGTTTTTCAGTAGGACTTTCACTTTATAATTGGGAATGTCCAGGACCGCGGCGACCGCCTCCATAATTTCCGCGCGGACGGCGGGGGCCTCAATGCCCCGGGCGACGATGAGTACGCCGCGGACCGCCGGCTGTTCTTCACCAATGACAACGGGCTCTTTCTGGCCGTTATTGTCCACCATGACGACCTGACTATCTTCGCTCCGCTGATTCACGCGTCGGGACCCGCCGTTGCGATCAGTTTCTTCCGTCCGATCATCCTGTGATTTCACGTTATTCTGATAGATTTTTTTCCCGGTTGAATCAACGGTGGCCATCACGGAAACGTCCGACACCCCTTGAATCTGCTCGAGAATATTTTTCAGATTCTGATTCAGATACGTTTCGTATTTTCCGACCGATGTCGGTGAACTTTTGCCAATCTCCGCATTGATGTTGGAAAGTTTTTGCGCGTCCGAGCTATTGAATACCGCACTGCTCTCGTTTTCCTTCTTTTGATCGCCCGTCGGATCGGTCAGTGCACGGTGCCCGACAAGGAGGGTGATGCCGATAATCGCCAGAACGAGCAACCGGAGCAGTGCTTTTCGGCTTTTCCCGGGCGGTCCGTCGCGCGTCACAAGCGATCGCAGCCATTTCGGCCATTGCATAGCATCACTCCTCTTTTTTCACGTCGAGACTGATTCGCTCCTTGTCGATTCCCCAACGTTCCGCAAGCAGCGCACGTATTTTTTTCTCGCGGTCGGACAGTTTTTTGCCATTATTTATCGCCGCGCCGGAAGCGCCGATGTCGACCGATACATCCTGAACCGGCCGAACGGAAGAAGAGCCGTAACTTTTAGATCCGCCGGTAGCTTCTTTCCCGAGTACAACCGTTACTTTTTTGATCGGTGTCGTCGCATTCGATCGATCCGCCGCCCGCAATTCGATTGCTTCGATCTGCAGGCCATAGCGCGCATGTAATTCCTCCTTCACCTGCTTTTTCATTTGGACAGCCATCTGCTTCTGAATATATGCATCCTGGGCCTGTACTATTTCTTTTTTTTGCCGGTTTGTTTCTTCGCTCAGCTGCCGATCGCCTTGATCGCTGCGAATACCGCGGATAATTTGATCGGGATCAATGTGCAACAGCTTAATTACCGGGTCCAGCAAAGCAACGATCAGTACGAGACCGACAACAAATTTCACGTACTTTTCAAACCCGCCTGTTGGAAGCAGCAGCTCGAGTACAACGGCCAGGATGACGATCAACACCAGTTGTGAGACCCAATCCTGCAAATAACCCATTGCCGGCCTCCTCCCTTTTAGCGAACCATCAGGCTCAGATTGCCGGAGATAATGATCATCGTCAGTGCCAGAAAAAACATCAGCGACACCAGCGCAAGCGCGGCAAACAGATAGGACATACTTTTCGCCATGATCACCAGGCAATCCACAACCGGACTCTTCCCGAGCGGCTGCAGGACGGCGGCCGCCAAATTGTAAATAAAGGCAAAAGACAACACTTTCAGGAGCGGAAAGGCCGTGATGCAGAACAGAATAAGCAAGCCGGCGATGCCGATCGTGTTTTTCAGCAGGACGGAAGCGCCGATCATCGTGTCGGCCGCCTCGGTAAACATACGGCCGATAACCGGCAGAAAATTCGCTGTAAAAAAACGGGCGGACTTGACGAGCAGCCCGTCCGAAATCGACGTTGCCGCCCCCTGTACTGACATCACGCCGAGAAAAACGGCAAAAAACGAAGCCAGCGTAAATAGCGCGACATTTTTCATCAATCGACTCAGTTTTGTCAGTTTATAATGGTCGGACAGCGTACTGACGATCGCCAGCAAGGCCGACATGAACAGCAGCGGGAGGACAAAGATAGAGACAAGCCAGCCCGATACATTGACAAGGAAAATAACCAATGGATGAAAAAAAGCGACCGATGCCGCTCCTCCGGTTGCGGCAGTCATGGAGAAAATCAATGGGATCAGCGCCATTAAAAAATGGTTCATTGTCCCGACGGTCTCGTTCGTCAGTTCCGCTGCCAACCTAAAGCTGTTCAGCAAGAGCATCAGCAGTACGAGCGTGACCATAATGCCGGCAACTTTCGATACTGTCTTAACTTCGAAGGCAGACTGTATCGTTTGCAGAAGCGTGGAAAAGATCGATAAGACAATCAGCGACGCAAGCAGTTCACTGCCGACAATGAGTTCATGAAAGAAATAATCGGCCATTCCTTCAAGCAATTTCTGAAAAAAGCCTTGCTTGTCCGAACGCAGAAAAGCCTTGAAATCCGGATTCGTTTCCGGGAGAAATCCGTCGTAATCTTCCGCCACCCGCTCCCAGTAATCCTGAATCCGTCCGGTGTCCAGCGCCTCGACTTGCTGTTTCGACCAGTCTTCGGGAGACGGGAGCTCCTCGCCGGACACTGGACGGACAACGCCTAAAAAAATGACAACGGCGATAAAGACGAGCAGCATTCCGCGGCCGCCCGGTAGACTTCTTCTCTCCATCTACCTTCCTCCCATCTGCGGCATCAGATTCATAATGGCATCGACAATCGCCGTCAAAATAGGGATCGCCAATACAAGAATCATGATTTTACCGGCCAGCTCGATCTTCCCGGCAAGTGCGCTCTGGCCGGCGTCTTTCGCCAGCTGCGCGCCGAACTCCGCTACATAGGCAATGCCGATGATCTTTAGCACGGTGGCGATATAAGCGTCATTGAGTTTTGCCCGGCCGGCGATGTTGCCAAGCATATCCATGACGAGACGAATCTGGTCGATGAGCAGGATGAAGATAAAGGTGCCGACGATCAACGTGAGCAGCAGCGCATACGCCGGATTTTTTTCTTTCAATACTATGGCAAGCAAGGTCGCGGCCAGGCCCAATCCGACGATCTGAAAAATATCCATGGCCTGACCTACATTGATAGGAAGACTTGTTTGATTTTTTCAAATAGATCGTCGATCATCGTCGCCGCCATGTAGAGAATCACGACAAATCCGATCAATGTCACCCATTGAGCCCAATCGTCTTTGCCCATCTGCTTCAGCACGGTTTGAATCATTGCGACAATAATGCCGATACCGGCGATTTGAAAAATCGTATTGACATCCAGCGACATTTGGCCATACCTCCTCCGTCGGTTCGCGGCACCGCTTCGGTCAGAGCAGCAGCAGGACAAGCAGGACACCGGCCAGGAAACCAAGATTGCGAAAAACCTTCTCGTTAGCCGCTTGTCCGGCTCGAGCCTCGGCTTCTTCCCGTTCCAGATCGGCCAGCGCCAATCGGATATGTTTTTGCTGATTCTCCGTATCCTCGGCCCCAAGCGTTGCGCCGAACTGAAGAATGACATCCCGTTCCGCGCGGCGCATCGACGTCGTCGGCCAGAATTCGCGAATCGCCTCTTCCCACGCTGTATCAAGTGGAATTCCGGTTCGCAATTTGTCGACGAGCAGGACGAAAAAACGACGAACCGGTTCCGGAAGCCGCTCGGACAGCCGCCCGGCCAACTCTTCGACCGGTACCCGGCCGTAGACAATTTCCGTCTCGATCGACTGAAGTGCAGAGCGCCACTGGCGGATCTGTTTCGGCCGTTCCCGATAAGTGCGGGCAAAAAGCATACCGCATGCGGAAAAAGCGACAATGATCAATGCTGAGCCAACGAACTGGATCATTTCACGTTCGCTTCCATCGTTTGTAATAAAGTGCCATTTTGATCGAAAACGGACTGTCGACGTCTTCCTTCTGCGCATGACAATGATACATAGCGTGTGAAAATACCTGCATTAAGCAGAGGCCGTATCGTCGGGCGGCGCCGCAGCTCTTCAAGTGATCGGCCATGTACTGTTGCCATGACGACGACGCCGGCATTTGTTGCTTCCAATAGCGCTTCCGTATCTTCGCGGCGACCGATCTCATCGACTACCAGCACTTCCGGGCTCATGGAACGAATCATCATCATCATCCCTTCCGCTTTTGGACAGGCGTCAAGCACATCCGTCCGCGGACCGATACGATGCTGCGGCATGCCGGCAACGCAGCCAGCGATTTCCGAGCGTTCATCGACAATCCCCGTTTTTCGACCCGCTATCGCCGGCCCGGCGACTCCTTCACTGACCAACCGTGCAAGATCGCGCAGCAACGTTGTTTTTCCCGTCATCGGCGGGCCGATCAGCAATGTACTCAGCCAATCGCCGCGCGGATGCAGAAGCGGAACCAGAGGCAGGGCGACACCGATCTTCTCTCGGGCAAGGCGAATATTGAAAAACGTCACATCCCGAAGACGAAGCACCCTTCCTTTTTCTGTGATGACACGGCCGGCAAGTCCGATCCGATGTCCGCCGCGTACCGTTACGTATCCGCGGCGCAATTCTTCTTCAAGCGCGTAGAGCGAATAATGACTGATTTTCTGCAAAAAGCGATGAGCCTGTTGCGCCGTGAACCGCAACGCGTCGAGTTTCGGCTCCGCCCACTTTTTACCGGCAACGATCAATTCCGGCGATTGATTTGTCCGCAGCCGAATTTCCTCCAAATCGTCGAGTCGGGCAGAGGGCAAATGCCGCAAGGCGGTGCAAAGCGGTTCCGGAAGAAGCGGTAAAACATCGTCCAACAAGTGCCATCACCCTCTCCGCTTGTCCGTCTCTATTCCACTATATGCGCAGAGCATCGCAATATGCCCGACGCCCCTTTTCGGCACGCCATTTATCCGCTCGGTTCCCCGTCGTGCTTCTTGTCGGGCAAGCGCCGACAAAACCGGCTACCGGAGAGAATTTAGCCAAACAAAAGGAGACACCCGACCGCACAGGCCGAATGCCCCCTTTTAACTGGCGATTTAATTCAGGCGCGGGAGACGTATTCCCCCGATCGCGTATCAATAACCAGCTTATCCCCCTTATTCACAAAAAATGGAACCTGAACAACATAGCCGGTTTCAAGCGTTGCCGGCTTCGATCCGCCGGAGGCTGTATCGCCCTTAATGCCCGGCTCCGTATCATTGACCTCCAGGACGACGGTATTCGGCAGGACAACGCCGATTGTCTCGCCATTATATGACTGCACGTTCACTTCCATATTTTCTTTAAGGAAGTTCAACTGCTCTTTAATTTGTTCGGCATCCAGATCGATCTGTTCGAACGTCTCCGTGTCCATGAACGTATAGGTCGATCCGCTGGAGTACAAATACTGCATCTTGCGGTTGTCGATATGAGCCGTCCCCACTTTCTCACCCGCTCGAAACGTCCGTTCCTGAATCGCCCCGCTGCGCAAATTTCTTAATTTGGAACGAACAAACGCCGCTCCCTTCCCGGGTTTGACGTGCTGAAACTCGATGACGGAAAAAATATCTCCGTCGACTTCGATCGTAAGACCTGTTTTAAAATCATTTACCGAAACCATCCGTTTTCCTCCTCCAATCGCATCCGGCAAGTCGCACCGCCGAATACGGATCATTCGTCTAAAACAGAGCGACCGCAAGCGCCTCCCGCAAGAAATTCCGCGGTGTGGACGCTGAACCGGTTACGCCCCACCCGACCGTTAGACGAGACCGAATGCACTCTTCACATTTTAACACAGCACTACTTTTTTGAATAGCTGCCGCCGGAAGCATTTTCCGCTATTTCGAAAGCGATGGAATAGCCGATAAAAAGGCCGTAGAGTACAAACAGACAGAGCGTTGTGGTAAATGTGTTCCATCCAAGCCTGAAGACCGCCGGAAGTCCGGGAAGCCAGCGGCGCAGGAGCATAAAGACAAGTACCCACAGGAGGCAGCCGAAGCCAATACCGACGGCGAAAAATTTGAGGCGTCCGAGTGTTAAACGGTAGATCAAGGCAAGTGGCACAGAAAGCAGCGACAGACAAGCTACGGCGAGCAGCTGCCCGCCGATTTGCGTTTTCCACTTACCGAGCGCGAACGGAGCAAATAATAATTCGGGACCGACTGAGGAAAAATTGAGCAAGTGGCAAATCAGGCCCGTCGCGCTCCATATCAGACCGCCGAATAAACCGATAACGGCCGCTCGTCCGACGGATTTCCCGCCACTGCCGCGACGGTTCTTCTTACTTTTTTTATGAACAATTCTGGCCATAGGCATCCTCCGAGCAATTTCATTTCATGAAACTGGCGATGTTATCGTTTGCAAACCAATTTTTTAAACCAACATTATTTTTCCGTTATTTTCGGACTAATATTCTAGAGGTTTTTACTGATTTCGGGTAGAATAAAAATAAGTAGGTGAAAAGTCAATTTTTTCGCTCAATATGATCTTTATAGAATCGGGTTGATCGGCAATGAAATCCGTACTTCCAAGTTATGGAGGGCAAGCAGTGATTGAAGGCGTGATGATGGGGGGCAAACGCACGACGGTGACGGCCGTCCGGCGAAAAGACGGATCGGTAACGTACTATACTTGCGATAAGAAGCTGAATCCCTCACTGAGCGTACTGAGAAAAATACCAATCATACGCGGTATTGTAGCCATACTGGAAGCAAGCGCGATCGGGACCCGCCATTTGGATTACGCATCCACTGTCTACGATGAAGATCCGACCGGAGATGAGACGCGTCGGCAGGCCCAATTGGCGAAGCAGCGGAAGACGCTTGGCACTTGGCTCGGGCTGACGGCAATCGGCATTCTTTCTTTTCTCTTCGCTAAGTTTGTCTTCACCCTCATCCCGGCCGTGGCAGCCAGCCTATTCGAACGCTGGATCGGCGGCGGGGTGGCGCAAGTATTGCTCGAAGGTGTATTTAAGATTCTGCTTCTGGCAGGTTATATTTATTTCATTTCATTGACTCCGCTAATGAAGCGGCTGTTTCAATATCACGGAGCCGAGCATAAAGTGATTAATACATTTGAGAACGGCGACGAGCTGACGGTAGAGAATGTTCGAGGAGCCTCGCGGCTGCACTATCGCTGCGGATCGAGTTTTATCGTTTTTACTGCGATGATCAGTATTTTCCTTTATCTGTTCTTCCCCACCGATCCGCTGTGGCTGCGCTTGGTCACCCGGATTCTGCTGATTCCGCTAGATCTCGGTCTCGCTTTTGAAATTCTTAAACTGACGAATCGCGTACGCCACATTCCGATGCTCCGTTGGCTCGGCTATCCGGGGCTGAGTGTTCAATTGCTGACAACGAAAGAGCCGGACGACCGGCAAATTGAAATCGGCATCGCCGCGTTCAAAAAAATGCGCGCCCGCGAATTGATTCTCGAACATCGCGGAATGAGCAGGGCGAATCAGGTTCTATAACATTTACGGAGGTGAATGACCGTGAAAACGTTTCTTTATTCTCTCGTTTTCTCGCTGATTATTGTTCTCGGATTGTTCGGATTTTTGTCGACCTTTCTGAATAATCCTGCCGCCCTTCTCCTGCAGATTGTCATCATCGCCGCCGTTGTTGCGCTCGGCGCTTTCTTTTATCGTCGGCTCGCCGGCTGGTCGGAGGCCAATGAGCAGGCACTCTATCGAAAAGCGGCACGGCAATCACGAAAACGCAAACGAATAGACACTGCCGGCAGAAAGCACAGCCTGCATCCGGCAAAGCTGCGGGTCATCAACAACCGTTCGCGTTCGTTTCATCTATCGCGTGAACCGGCAAAGAGTCAGGGCCATTTGACTGTGATTAACGGCAATAAAAATAAAAAGAAAAAACGTGCGCCTTTCTGAGCTAAAACGGCCGCGGGGCCGGCGCAGCGATCGCCGGTCCTGTTTTTTCTGGTTCTAATCCGCCATGTTAAGCATAAATGAAGCAAGCGAAGAGCTGCAAATTACGGAACAGTTTTGACAATTAATAGGTCCACTTTTTCAGAAATCGTTGCGTCGCTTTAGCCCCGATGCGAAACAGTCGCTCTTTTTC
>UQRJ01000015.1 GCA_900543345.1 uncultured Sporolactobacillus sp.
TTTTACAACCTGGGAATATTTTTTACTGACCCTATTCAACCACGATCTAAAGCAAAGAAAATCGATTCATCATGAAGAATTCAGATCAGATTTTCCCAACCGATGAGCATAGAAAAAGAACTTATAGTGGCTGACCAAAATCGTTAGCCGATATAAGTTCTTCACGAAGCAGCAAATCTGCAATTTTTTCAATCATTAGTCTCACGGATAGTTGTTTCGACCACTTGAATGACATCGATGCCGGAAAACAACCCAATATGCCTGTTAATGTTCGATTGCAGAACATCAATTCAAGATACTGTATCCCAGTGACTGAATATCTTTGGCGAAGCCTTTCACCGTATCCAGGGAAACGTCGAATTGGCTTTTGCCGATGTGACTCAGCTTTTTCAGAATGGCCGGCGGAACCGTGATGATATCACAGCCCAGCTCCTGCGCCTGAAAGACATTAATCACCTCTCGCGTACTGGCCCACAGCAGATAGGCTTCCTTGACCTTCCCGCAGATCGCAGCGCTTTGCTTAACGAAGTCGGTCGGATCCGTGCCGGTATCGGCCACCCGCCCGACGAAGATCGATACCAAATTCTTCGTGCCCGGCGCAAAGACGGACACACAATCCTTCACCTGATCCAGAGTCGCGATGGCCGTGACATTGATATAGATGCCCTGTGCCGACAACTTTTGAATGAGCGGAGCCGTGCTCTTTCCCTCCA
The DNA here is from genome assembly GCA_900543345.1 of uncultured Sporolactobacillus sp. Classification (GTDB taxonomy): domain Bacteria; phylum Bacillota; class Bacilli; order Bacillales; family Sporolactobacillaceae; genus Sporolactobacillus. The sequence goes on from UQRJ01000015.1 coordinate 714, forward strand.
CCGTGATAATCGGGATCTTAACGAAGACATTCTCACCGAGCCCATGAATGATGCGCGCTTCTTTTTCCATGGTCGCGAAATCATTGCCGAAGACTTCAAAAGAAATTGATTTATCGGGAAACGTCTGGACCACTTCTTTGGCAAAAGCCAAATAATTGTCGATCCCGGCCCGTTTCATCAACGACGGATTGGTCGTAAACCCGGTCACAAAGCTGAGTTTTGCCATTTCTTTCATGTCGTCAAGATCGGCACCGTCGGAATACACTTCAATCTTTAAATCGTCAAGATTCATTATTTAATCTTCTCCTTTTTATGTGTTTACCAAATTCCTTAGAAAAGGGGCTGACGGCATTTATTTCTGCCTTTTTTCAATTTCTGAGCGCAGCGCTTCACTTTACAGGACATTTTCCCGGAAATTTTGCCTGCAGCCATTCATTAATCCACCAGCAAGATCGGAATGACAGAAGAAGCATCTCTTATTCATCTTTAACCTTTAAGGTAAAAATAATAATCACCGCCAGTCAACATGAATTCCCTTTTTTTCTTGACAATAAGTTTTCAACACCATATATTATGGATTAGTTGATTTCACCTCCTATGTAATCGATACCACGGATAACTATAAATGGTGTAATCGATTACATCACATTTAATATTTTAGTACAAATAGTTCTATTGTCAAGCCGATATCGGCCGATGCATTATATTTTCTAAAATACTTAAAGATTGTCAGTTGATAGTTCCTGCGCCGCTGATCAATCTATATGGAAGGATCATATAGCAAATGAAAAAAAGATTATCGATAAAGGATATCGCTCAAATAAGCGGAGTTTCTGTCGCTACCGTATCCAGGGTCATAAATAATTCTCCTAAAGTTACGTCTAAGACAAGAGAAAAGGTTTTATCGGTTATAAAAAATAAGGGCTACGAGAGAGACAGGAATGCTCTGGGCTTACGCAGTCATTATACACACATGATCGGCGTTTTAGTGCCCGACATCACCAATTTATTTTTCGCTTCGATCGTTAAAACATGTGAGCAATATTTATTCCGACACGGCTATTCAACAATCGTATGTAATACCGACCGCGACCCTAATACAGAAAACAAATATCTAAAAGTATTAAATTCTCATCTGATCGATGGGTTGATCATTATCTCCAGTCACAACAAAATTATTAATAAAGAAAACGTTATCAGCCTCCCCGCAGTCTATATTGATCACAAACCCAACATCAAGGCACCGATGATTTCATCCGATCATTATAAGGGGGCGGAAATGGCAATAGAATATCTCCTTTCTAAAAAAGCGGATCCTTGGATGGTTATTACCCCCACCAAATCAACCGCGACTTTAGAAAGAATACGCGGATTTAAAGAAACGCTGATAAAGCACCACATTGACTTGGACGGAAAAATTATTGTATTGGAAAGCACCTCCGACAATTATTTGAAACGCAGCGCGATTGCGGACCAGTTTCTTAAACAACTAAGCCATAACAATCATGTCAACGGCATTTTTTCAGTTAACGATAACATCGCCTACTCAATGTTGCAAACTGCTTTGTCTTTAAATATTTCCGTACCCAGTCAGTTAAAAATTATTGGTTTTGATGATTCCCCAATTGCTAAAATTGCCCGGCCAAGCATCACGACCATTCATCAAGATTATCAGCAAATAGCTTATAAAGCCTGTGATATATTATTAAATGATCTTAGCCATCAGGAAAATACTAAACTGCAAGAAATGACGATAAGAGTCCCGGTAAAATTAGTCCTGCGTTCTACGACGTAAAAATTCGAGACGAGTGGCTTGTATCTTAAAGGCATTAAATCAAGTAGGAGGTAATTCACACCATCGACCTTTTACGTTTCCAAACGAAACTTGTCTTAACCGGCAGAAGTAAAGTGGATTTATAAATCAAGACAGTTTTTTTCTTTTTAGATGCTGATAAAAAGAAAAAATAATTGTTGCTATGCAATTTAAGAAAAAAATATTTTACGAATGACTGGTTGAGGGTTTACGCTTTTATGTTAATTAGGTGGATGGAATGTCAACCAGAGAGGAAATGCGTTAAGGGTCTGAGGGGTCTGATCAATGACTTTCCCAAATTTCGGTCGATGAACGTCCTGCCAATGAGTGTTTCTCTTATTTTTATGTTTTGCTCAATTTTCCGCCGGATCGACAAAAGTCACGGTTTCCTGTACGTCAATGGATGGGCTTAAGGACTGGACCACGGGACAGTTGCGGGCAATCAGTCGAAGATCTTTCTCTGCTTTAACACGATTCGTTCGAGATACCCTTGCCGTAAAATGAATCGTAATTTTGGCGACCGGGTGAGCCGGCCTGGTCAGATCCCGTTCATAGTCCACATCAACCTGATCGATGCGATAAGCAATGCCTTGCTTGTTCAGAATGTCCTCATAGACATAGGTACTGCACGCCGCAGCCGTTGCAACTAACGTTTGAACCGGTGAGAAACCCTGTCCGCGGTGCAGAATCCAATTGCCCTGTTCACGAACAAGTTCAACTTGTCCGTTTTTTTCAATCAGTTTCACGAGTGATCCCTCCGCTTTGAATAGATTGTTGATATTGTCGTTGGTACCGCGCGAGGTCTTGTTCGTTGCAGGCGACGAAATGGCCCGGAACAATTTCGTGCAGCGTCCCGCTTCGGCCTTCTCCGTTATAAGTGATGCGTTTGCGCTCTTTTTCACTCAGCGGATCGGGCTGCGGGATTGCCGATAACAAGGAACGTGTGTAGGGGTGGAGAGGATGAGCGTACAAATCTTCCGCTTCCGCCATCTCGACGATTCTCCCCTGGTACATGACGGCAATCCGATCGCTAATATATTTTACCATCGATAAGTCGTGGGCGATAAACAAATAGGTCAGTTGCTTATCGCGTTGAATTCTTTTCAGTAGATTGACCACCTGAGCCTGGATGGATACATCGAGCGCAGAAATGGGTTCGTCGGCGATGATCAGCTTCGGGTTGACAGCCAGTGCACGGGCGATACCGATACGCTGGCACTGGCCGCCGGAAAATTCGTGCGGATACCGCTCCGCATGTTCGCGGTTCAGTCCGACTTCTTCCAACAGCTGATCAATTTTCTGATCACGAGTCGCTTTACTTTGATACAGATGATGCGCATCCATTCCCTCGGCAATAATCTCTCTCGCAGTAAAATGCCCGTCAATCGATGCAAACGGATCCTGAAAAATCATCTGCATATCGCGGCGCAGCGGATCGTGCGTTCCACGGCCTCTTGAATTGAACACACTTTTTCCGTTAAAAAGCACGTCGCCTGCCGTCGGCTTATATAGACGGATAATGGTACGGCCGGTAGTCGATTTACCACAGCCGGATTCACCGACCAGGCCAAAGGTCTCGCCTTCATAGATATGAAAGGAAACGTCGTCGACGGCACGGACTTCTCGTCGGGTTCCCTGATTAAAATATTTTTTCAGATGACGCACATCGAGTAGGATTTTTTTGGCTTGTTTCATCGTCCCCGTTCCCTGCCTTCGACAAGTCTTTGATAAATCGCTTGGCGCCGCATAATCTCCTGAGGAGGCTTGACTTCCGGCGCTCGCGGATCAAGCAGCCAGGTCGCCGCGTAGTGCGTATCCGACAGTCGGAACAGCGGCGGTTCCTGTTCCAAATCAATCTGCATCGCATAGGGATTGCGTGCCGCAAATGCATCGCCGCGGGGTGGATGGATCAGGTCGGGAATTGATCCGGGAATCGCCGCCAATGCCTTATCCTTCGTTTTCAGCGGCGGCATCGAACAGAGCAATCCCCACGTGTAAGGATGCGCCGGATTATAGAAGATTTCATTGCAAGTCCCGACTTCAACAATTTTACCAGCATACATGACGGCCACACGATCGGCAACATTCGCAACGACACCGAGGTCATGCGTAATAAAGAGAATGGAAGTTTGCAGCCGTTGCTTTAAATCTTTCAATAAATCAAGAATCCGGGCTTGAATCGTTACATCCAGCGCGGTCGTCGGTTCATCGGCAATCAAGACAGCCGGATCGCAGGCAATCGCAATGGCAATCACGGCGCGCTGGCGCATGCCGCCGGAAAATTGATGGGGGTATGCTTTCAAGCGTTCTTCCGGCCGATCAATGCCGACGCTCTTCAATAATTCGACAGCCTGCCGTTTCGCCGCCCGTCGCGTGATTTTCCGATGCAAGTGTAACATTTCAACGATCTGATGGCCGATGGTCAAGGTCGGATTCAGTGAAGTCATCGGATCTTGAAAGATCATCGAAATATCATTGCCGCGAATACGACGCATCGCTTTTTCAGGCAACGCCAGCAGATTCTTCCCTTTGAAGCGAATGGTTCCTTTTCGGATTCGGTTTCGGTCAAACAGTCCCATCACCGCACGGGCCGTTACCGACTTCCCCGATCCGGACTCACCGACCAGTGCCAGCGTTTCTCCTTTACGTAAAAAAAGATTGATGCCGCGAAGCGCCTGCAAGTCGCCGGACGGTGTCGGAAAAGAAACCTGCAGATTGTCGATTGCCAATATTTTTTCCTCCGGCATCGTCATACCCCCTGCCTGTTTCGTGTTTCCAATGCATCGCGAAGGGCATCGCCCAAAACGTTAAAGGAGAGAATGACAATAAGAATCAGGATACCGGGAAATACGGCCAGGTAAGTGGCTTGGCCGATATATCCCTGTGCATTATTGAGCATACTCCCCCACGAAGACGCGGGCGGTCGAACGCCGAGGCCAAGAAAACTCAATGCCGATTCCGTTAAAATCGCATTAGCGACATTCAGTGAAGCCGCCACCACAATGGAAGGCAGAACACCGGGAATAATATGCTTTAAAATCATCCGCTGCATGCTTAATCCGATTGAACGTGCATAGAGCATAAACTCTTGCTGCTTCAGACTCATCGTCTGCGAACGAACGATCCGGGCCGTATCCATCCACGAAAGCAGGCCAATGATAATGATCATGTTGCGGATGCTCGGTTTCAGATAAGCGTTCAGGATCATCAGGACAAAAAAGGCTGGCAGCGACATAAACACATCAAGGAAACGCATTAACAGACTGTCGATCAGTCCGCCCAAATAGCCGGAGACGGTGCCGATCAGCGTTCCCAGTCCAACCGCAATCAGCATGGAAAGCAAACCGACAGCCAGCGACACACGCCCGCCGTATAGCACACGTGTCAGATAATCGCGCCCATGATCATCCGTACCGAACCAGTGGGCAGTCGACGGCGCCAGCAATTTATTCTGAACGGATAATTGATTCGGATCATAGGGGGACAAAAACGCAAAAAGTGTGACCAACGTCAGAGCCGCCAAGATCAAAGCGGCGATCACGGCCCGTTTATCGTGAAGGAGACGTTGGATGACTGTCCGCCGTCGCTGCTCATAGACCACCTGCCGGCTATTATCGAGACGCCCCGGTGTTAATAATCTGAAGTGGTTATCTGCCACCGTCAATCACCTTACTTTCGAATTCTCGGGTCAACTATTTGATAGGTGACGTCCGCCAATAGATTGCCAATAATCAGCAATAGACCGGAAAACAAGGTCATCGCCATGATAACCGGATAGTCCAGGCTGAAAATGGCATCGACACTCAGCAAGCCGAGCCCCGGCCAGGAAAAGACGCTCTCCGTAATGTAAGCACCGGAAATCAACATGGGGAGCGACATCCCAAGTAATGTGATGACCGGCAACATGACATTTTTCATGACGTGGCTGAGCAGTAGCCGGTTACCGGACATTCCCTTGGCGTAACTGAAATCCACATAATTCTGATTCAATTCCGAAATCGTATTCGAGCGAACATAGCGATAGTACGCTCCGCAACCTTGAAAAGTGAGCGTTGTTACCGGCAGAACAGCATGACGAACCAGATCGGAAAAGCTCCCATTTCCAATCGTCTGCATCCCGATCGACGGCAGCCAGTCCAGCTCGACAGAAAAGAAATCGATCAGCATAATGCCGAACCAGAAGACCGGGATCGAGATACTGATATAAGAAAGCAGATTCAGGATGCGATCAAACCATGTATTTTCATATTTTGCGGCAAACAGGCCGAGTGGAACGGAGATGAGCAGCGTCAGGACAAGCGACGTCCCCATTAACCCAAGCGTTGCCGGAAGCCGCTGAAGAATTTCGCCCATGACCGGCTGGCTGCTATGCAAGGAATAACCGAGATTCCCATGCAGTACTTGCGCCAGCCAGTGAACATATTGCCAATAAATCGGTTGGTTTAGACCGAGACTCTCACGGATTCGTTCCACATCTTCCGGATGCATATTCGGCGTCACATACATCTTCACCGGATCGCCCGGAGCGAGCCGCGCCAGTGCAAATGAAATGACCGAAATCACAAACAGCATCGGAATAACCTGCATCAATCGTCTAACGATCATTTTGCTCACGAGTTATTCCCTCCAACAAATAAAGACCCGGCACTCTCGCCGGGTCCGGCATCGGCCTCTCTTTATCCAGCCATCACTGTTTCAGATAGAGGCGGGACAAATCGCGGAATATGGTCACAGGCTGCGGTTTAGCCGCTTGAATGCCGCCGAACTGTTTATTAATCGCCAGAATGGCGTTGTCATAGGAAATCGGATAGATAACCGCATCATCGGCAATTTGCTTTTGAATCTGATCATAGTTCGCCGCCCGTTTCGCCTGGTCCGTTTCCACCGCCGCCTGGTTCCACAGTTTATCAACCTGCTCATTCTTATAATTGGCATAGTTGTAAGGAGAATCGGCCTGATACAGCACTTTATAGACATCGGCTTCCGGTCCCATAATATAACCGTTCAGATAGATCCCGTAAGCTTTACTCTTGCGATCCAGAACAATATTATTGATGGCATTCACATCGGTCGGTTTCAGTTGAAGGTTCAGGCCGATCTTTTTAAACTGCTGCTGAAAGTAAAGGGCAATGCTCTCCTGCGCCGCACTATTATTCAAATAAACAATGGACAACGTCTGTTTAGGATTGACACCGCTCTTGCGCAACAGTTGTTTAGCTTTCGTCAGGCTGTACGGATAGGCCTGCACGTTTTTATTCTGAAATTTGACATCGGCTGTAAAAATACTGGATGCCGGTTTTGCATATTTTTCCGATCCATAAGCGGCTTTGATAATATCCTGACGATCCAGCGCGTAGGAAACAGCCTGACGGAACGTTTTGTTGGCAAATGCTGGCACGTTTTCATTAAATGCCGCATAACTCAGACGATATTCCGGATAGGAAACGATGTTCAGATTATGCTTGCTCGTGACATTTTTAACATCGGCAGGCTGAATCGCTTTTAATTGGATACTCTCATTTTTCAATGCGAGATTGGCCGCATTTTGATCCTTCGTAATGCGGAAGATGACTTTATCCAGATGAGCCTTGCCGTTAAAATAATAATTATTGCGTTTCGCTTCGACATATTGCCCCGATTTATAGGTTACGAACCGGAAAGGACCGGAGCCGACCGGGTGTTTATTCTTATCGCTCTTCTGGAGATCTTTTTCACCCTTGAAAACGTGCTGCGGAATCGGAAAAAGCTGTTCCAGACTGAGCTGGAAAGCCGGCGCAACCGATGGCAGTGTAAATTCAACCGTCCGCGCATCCAGCGCCTTGGCTTTCACCGGTCGATTATTGAATACAAAGTTCCCCCGCAAACTGCTATTCTGCTTCTTATCAAGAATCGTATTCAACGTAAAAACCACATCATCTGCAGTTAGCGGTTTACCGTCGCTCCATTTCAGGTTTTTCTTCAACGTCAGCTTATAGTTAAGCTGATCTTTCGACGCCGTAAGTTTATCGGCCAAGGCCGGCGTCACCTTCCGACCATTGATGTAAAAGAGCGGAGCGAACAACGCCTGCTGAATGGTCAGAGTGATACGGTCGCCCGCATAATTAGGATTCAACACCAGCGGGTCCCCAGGCACAGCGATTGTCAACGAACCGCCATTTTTCGCCCGTCCTCCGGATGCCTGATCGTTTGAACCGCAGGCACCTAAGCTCAATATCAGCAAAAATGCCGCGGCAACCAACACAATTTTTTTCACACCTTAACCCCCCAAGTTATTCATCATTTACTCAAATAGCAAGAAAAGCTTTCTCTCTTTCTGTCACACCATCATCCCCACACCCTATCTGGCAATAACAATCCTGCCCGACCGCGCTCCGGCGGTAAAGTGGTACGGCGGTAAAGTGGTATACTCATCGCTAACGATCACAGCGAACCAGCCGTCTAGTGTGTCAGAATGATTTTTTAGCCTGCGAACATCGCTTCTTTTTATAGACAAGTAAACCAATATGATATAACGTCCATTTACATTATGAGTAATTTTACGCTTCATTCGCCCCTGTGTCAATAGTTGGAAATGGCTTTCAAAAAGTCCTTGTTTTGACCCTATTGAGCCATGGTGAGCCTCTTCCTCTGAGTATTTCCCCACGCCAATTGTAATCAGGGAGGGATCTCCTTTTTTGTCCCTTGTCCTTAAAAAAACCGTTCTGCGATTTCCAATGATCCACTGACTACATAAATATGCCGACTCAACGGGGGTAAAGCGTATCGCTCCACTTTTTTATAGTGATAGTGACAAAGCAAAAATTATACTTTGAAAATAAGCTGCTGTTTGTATCATGGATTAACCTAAATATTATCACATGATTGTTTAATTGTTTAATAGAAAGAAAGTGTCCATATCTATTGTTGGACACTGACTGACTATATTCCATAGAACAGCCGAATATATCTTAACCGCACGTCGGATTCATAGCAACTATTTTATTTACGTTCAGACGAAAATTCTTTCAAGGAATTAAGATCCGATTCCGAAATTGCAAAAATATCAATATATTATTAGATGAGCAGACAGGGCTAAACAGCCCGATACCGGAGACTTATCAGTATCGGGCCATTAAAAGATTATGATTGGACTTGCGGACTTGATAAAGGGCAGTGCCGTAGTTATGCCGGAGGCGTTCTAAACGCGTCAGATTCTAAAAGTTAATAGTGAAAAATACGATCGGCAAATTTATCTTCCAGCGCAAAATTATACTCCGTGCCACCATCGATATTGGCGCTTTTATAAATAGGCGGATCAAAGCCTTTCTGTACCATGATTTCGGCCGCTTCATAAATCGTCTGCTGCAGAAGCAGCGTTGCCGTAAAAGACGAAGTCCCGCACACTTTTTGCTGAAGCCCTTTAATGGCTAATGCCGCATCGCCAAAAACCGACTGGTTATCAAGCACGACATCGCCGAACTCATAGAGCAATTTTCCCGAAGAATGTCTTGAGGTCGATGCTTGTGAAGCCTTCAATGCCGTGACGACAATCAACGGATTCCCGTGCTGCTTGATCCACTGAGCCAACTCAATGCTCATCGGATTTCTCCCCGAATTGGAAATTAAAAAGAAAACATCATGCGGACCGGCTTGCAAACGATGAGTCAATATTGTCCCTACGCCTTCCACGGCCTCGTACATTCCACCGGCCGGATCAAAGATCACCTTGGACGGAATGAATCCGCCGGCTCGTCCGCTGACCTCAAGTGCCGCGGCGTATGAATGACCGCTGCCATACGCCTGCGTTATCCCGCCGTTTATGATGCCGTCCGCTACGATGTCCGCAGCTTTATGAATAGTTTCTGCCTGTGTCTCCTCCAACAAGTCGGTTAATTCTCTTGCTTTATCAAAAAAAGCCAAAGTCATCGATTTAACCCTCTCTCATCCCAAAATTCGCAGATTATAAAGTACAATCGCCAGCACCATCACAAGCAAAATAGCTTTCACTGAAGTCATTTTCTTAAAACCCAGCAGCCAGTAGATCAATCCGACCAACAAAGCGGGAATCAAGGCGGGCATGATCTGATTAAGGACATCCTGCACTTTCAGCGTGACTTTCCCTGTCTTGAAAACAAACGGAACATTCGCTTTTATCACTGTCGGGATCAGCGCTCCAACGACCGTTACGCCGACTAAGATCGCCGACTCCGTCAGGGCGTTCAGCCGATCGGCAAAGTCGGAAACCAATTTTTCCCCGTAACGATAACCGAACGGCAGAAAGGTAAAGCGCAGACCGACGATCAATAGATTGACGAGAAGCCACATAATGACCCCCATGGCATTTCCTTTTAGCGCCATGTAGGAGGCAATGGCTCCGAAAATGGTAGGAATGATGACACCAAAGATGGTATCCCCGACACCGGCAAACGGGCCCATTAATCCTGTTTTTAAGCCGATTACCGCATTCTTCGATTTAATCCCTTCATGCTCCTCAAGTGCCATATCGATGCCGATGATCAAGTTGCCAAGCATCGGATTCGTATTAAAAAATTGATTATGAGTTTTCATCATTTCTTTGAGTTCACTGGGATGCTTATACAATTTCTTTAAAGTTGGTAAGATGCTATATAAATAGCCGGAAGACATCATTGTCTCATAATTCCAGCAGATCTGACTGCACAACAGCCACCTTACATTCGCTGTAAAAAGGTCCCTTTTCGAAAGTACAGGCGTTTGCCGATCGGATTCAATCTTCGTATTCTCCGTCATCACTGCCACCCCCATTCCCATCTATGCCGTTCGCCGGCTGCATTTTCCCCGTATAGTTCTGGCGGAAATAAATAACCGCCAGTGCCAGCCCGATGAGTGCGACGCCAAGCATCGGCACCTTTAAATAGGCCGCCGCAATAAATCCCAACATCAGATAGGCAACGAATTTTTTAGCCGGCAAGTATCTCAGTAAGATGGCAATGCCGACTACCGGCAGAATACCGCCGGCCACCTTTAATCCCCCCATCAACCAGTCCGGCATTTCATTGACAAGGAAGCTTGTGATGCCTTTCCCAAAGATCAACATGATAAAAACGGGAATCGCCCGCGACAGCCCCCAAGGGATGGCTCCGTAATAGACATTCCGTTCAACGGCGCGGAGATTGTCCTTTTCAATATTCCGGTTAATGCGATGAAGAAAGAAGACATTGGTAAAGCGCGCCAGTACATCCAATTGAACCATTAACAGCCCGACAGGAATAGCCAGCCCAATGGCAAAACTTGTCCCCTGATGGGCCACACTGGCAAATGCCGTACTGACAATCGATCCGGTCACAAAATCCGGAATCGAAGCCCCTCCGTATGTCCCGACCCCCAGCACCATTAATTGAAGTGTTGCGCCTATCGCCATGCCAAGCGTCGGATCGCCGCAGATTAGACCGGCGACGGTCCCGGAAATAACTGGATATTGGGCACCGATGTTCAGCGCTAAAGAGTCGAGAATTTCAAAGAAGGCAAAACAGACAAGCAGCGTAATCTGCCACCATGCCAACCCCATGGCCTATCCCCCCTATTTCGTTAGTTCCCAAAAATCGACAGGATGCTCAGTCGGAATCATCTGAGTCACAATGTTAATTCCTTTCGCTTTTAAGAAGCGGAAATCTTCCAGATCATCCTTGGTAATGCTCACGGATTTTCTGATCAGTTTCGAACCGGGCTTCGAAGACATGTTGCCTACCGTCACTTTATCGAATACAACCCCTCCTTCCGCCAAAGCCCGTAAAACGGATGGCGCTCTGACGATCAGCAAAACGCTTTGACCGGCATATTTATTTTGCAGTATTCTTGCTATTGCTCCTTTTTCAGTTAAAATACTCAGCTTGGTGCCTGCAGGCGAGGCCATTTTTAAGGCATATTTTTCAGTCGGATGATTGACGACGTTATCGTCAATGATCATGATTCGCGTGGCTTTGACCGTGTGAACCCATTGTGTCACGACTTGTCCGTGAATCAATCGGCTGTCAATGCGAATATGGACAATCCCGTTATTCAAAGTTCATCCTCCTCCCCACCGGCGTCGGAATTGCCGTCTGCCCGATCGATTGATAGCACTTTGGTATTCTCTTTCAGATCAGACAGCGTCTGATCAAGGCTTTCTCCTAAACTTAATGAAAGAATCATCGCCAGAGACAGACCGGTGACGACTTTTACATTGGCGTGCCGCTCGGCCGTCATCACTGCCGCATTGCAGGGAGTGCCGCCTTTTAAATCGACAATGATTAAAATTTCCTGATTTCCGAGACCCGCAAGAATTTGTTCATATTTTTCGATGACCACGGCCACGCTCATATTTTCCAGAAAAGTAACGACATGAATCTTATCATTGTAACCCGCAATCATTTCACAGCTTTTTTTCGTTTCCAGTGCGTACCTGCCATGTGAAGCAATGATAAATTCCAATTTGTCAGTTTCCCCTTACTTTTGTTTCATTTCAGATTCAAGCCCTCTCAATCAGCGTCGCTCCTGCAACTTGCAAAACTACTTTTTCATCGGCCCACCTTCTTCCATTAGTGTAAATTGGCACAATGGGTCGCAATATGCGATTAAAGGTTCAGCCAGCGGGCCGCTTTTTCACTATTTTTGCCCATTTAAATCGCAATATGCGATCTATTTATCCCCACCTTATCATCGCGATATGAGATTGTCAACGCTTTAACTGCCAATTTGCGATATTTTATCTATTAATTGCGAATTTATACTAAGATGAAAGCAAATATAAACGATTGGTGAAAAAAATGGATCATACTATGTTGATGGCAAAACGGTTAAAAACCGCTCGCGAAAACAGAGGATATAAACAAAATTATATTGCCCGGAAAATAGGAATCAAAAGTAATACACTATCCGGCTATGAATCAGGAGCCAGACGCCCCGATGCTGACATCCTCACCAAATTGGCGGACATCTACGAAGTTTCGGCAGATTACCTTTTAGGGCGGACTTATAATGAAAAATATAATTATGATTCGAATGAAGAGGATGAAAAAGAAATCAAGCGGGACTTGGAACACATGATCAACAACATGGATACGAGCACTGATTACGTCAGATACAATGACGGCAAACCCATGGCAGAGGAAGATAAAGAGTTACTGAGAATAGCACTTGAATCTTCCCTACGCATCGCACGTCGACTGGCAAGCAAAAAGGGCTTCTAAAAAGTCTGATCATAAGCACCACTTCCAAAACGCCACGATTGACAACAGCCGACCTGCATATCCGTTTTCAGCAGGGTACGGATGATGTTTTGTGTCAACTTTTTGAGTGATTTGTGCATATGTATGTATATGTGTATAAAAAATCACAACTCTGCCAATCGTAAAGCCGTCAGAAACACTAAAATCTGCCAACCGCCGATCATTCTACTAAGTAGGTGGACATCCTCACTTTAACTTTTCGTTTTTCGATGTATCGTTGCTGTTTTATATTTTTCAATATTTTAATAAATTGTCTTTGGCCATCAATGACTAATCTTTTATCCCTTCCCTGACCCTACCTTGCGACTTCCACTCTTACGCAACTCAACAAAAAATTATTTTAAACCAACTATTACTGTCTGAACCAACTGGGTGGTGCGTGAAACCTTCTTTAAATGCTTTGCTCAGATAGTAGCCACTAATTTCGCAAACTATTTCTTCGGGATTTGGGTTTGTTTACATTAATGATCAATCGTTATACATCGGATCGTTTCCGGAAGTACCGATTCCGACTGATGTCACAAAATATACCATTACGGCTTATTGCAAACGCTTTATTTACTTATTTTTAATTCTATACTAATAATTAAAATTACTTCACCAATGTGCTAGCGGGCTCCTACTCAAAAGATAACAAGGGCCTTTTGATAGGGTTCGATGTACTCCTTTGTGCTTGTCTTAATCTCGCCGCAGGAGGATCACAAAATGCCGTATTCCGACTTCTTTGCCGACCCGCCGCCTGAAGACCATGATGCCAATTTTGTCCGTCTGCACGAGCAATACAAATCGCTGATAAACCGCATTGTTAACAAGTATCGCAAAGATTACCGGCGCCATTTGGGCCGGATTACCGATGAGGAAGAACTGTATCAAATTGCCAGTGCCGCACTATGGATCGCCGACCGTCAATTCGACGAATCTTTTTGTCAGGGAAAAAATCGTGACCATGTCTTTCAAGCCTTCGCCAAAAAGGTCGTTGAAGGCAGGGTTTCCGATCATTTAAGAAAATGGTCCAAGCAAAATGGCCACGAGTTGCTGGCACACGAAGATTTTCAGTTTGTTATCCCTGCCCCACCGCGAACTTATGAACAGATCCGCAAAGACATGGCAGCCCTGCTCAGTAAATACTCTCCTCGACTCAGCCCCAAAGAGCGCACTTTTATCAAACTCTATGTCATTGAAGGCCGGAGCATCAAGGAGATCGCCGCGTGTCAAGGCGTCGCCGCCAATACGGTTCGAACCTGGAAGAAGAGAGTGCGCATTAAAGTCAAATTTCTGAAAAATGAACTGAACGGGGAAAAATAGCAGGTCATCCTCGCTGCACTGTTTCAGCCCATAAGTCGGCGATGTGTCGTGAAAAATTCTTCGCTGTTCTTTTCTCTAATGATGTGCACGCCCATCATTTAACCATTTGATCTATGACGCTTTGACAACTGCCGCATCAATAGTTTTCCAGGTTTTTCTATTTCTCCCTAAGATGGTTAACAGTCTATAGCATAGTCATTGCCTGGGCAATACAGCAAGAATTGACCTAAGTGCTGCCACTACCCAGTCATATTTTACGGACATCTGCTTTATGTAGTAACCTTGAAACCAATCACGTGATTAAATTGACGTCCTTATTCATACGTATTGTCGAGTCATATTATCTTTAATTTTTTAATAGTAAAGACTGTCTGACGACTGTAACTTCTCCTGTATGAACATTCATTATGAGTGTCCTGCTATAATAGCCCCCAACATCGATGAGACGGTAGGGGAGCCGCATTGAATCTAGAATCATTCTGATAGCCACTAGATTTCTTGGGCCGACCATGAAGACATCACGGTCCCCCATCACTTCGGCCCCTCCGGCCAAGCCAACATGCAGTTCACACGGGAGACAGCCGAACATGCGGAACATTCGATTAAAAAGCAACGGAATGCCTGTTACAGCGTAGTAGGCCGGTCGCGCTTCGGCTTCATTTTTATTAGGCGGTTCCGGCAGAACAATGTGAATCATCCCGGCGGCTCTTTGACGGTCAGCATAAACAGTAACGCCGATACACGTCGCAAGTGCATAGGTTTTCAATAGATCGCCGGGATGGTTAGAAACGACCCATTCACCCAGGCCGATGACTCGTATCACCGTATCTGGCTTCCGTCGGTTAATGATTGTAAGATAAGTTTTGGGAGAACAAACAGGTCGGCTTGATGCGTCACGGCACCAATATGATAGGCAGCCTTGGGCATACCGTACACAACAGACGATGCTTCATCCTGACCGAACGTCGTCGCACCGTGCCGTTTCATCCGCAGCAAACCGGCTGCGCCGTCGTAACCCATCCCCGTAAGTATGACGCCGATGGCCTGATCGCCAAGTTCCTTCGCCACTGAATTAAAGAGGATATCAACAGACGGAATATGCCCATTTACCTTATTTCCATAAAAGCATTCAAGCTGAATACGCGCTCCCTGTTTAATGATCCGCATATGTCGGTCTCCCGGCGCGATAAATACTTGGCCTCGTTCAACTACATCGCCCGTCTGTGCTTCTTTTACCGATAAATCGGTATCATTATTTAAGCGATCGGCAAACATCCTAGAAAAGGAGGCAGGAATATGCTGAACCACAACGATGCCCGGCACATTGGGCGGAAAACGCCTTAGCAATTGATAAAGCGCGTCTGTTCCTCCGGTAGACGCTCCTACAGCAATCAGCCTTTTCCCCGTGTGTGCTCCGGAAGCAATGTGAACGACGCGATGATCCGACGAATAGCTGCGATTAAGCTTCGCACGGGCAGCGGCATGGATTTTATCAATCAACTCCGTTAGAAACCTTTGCACATCGCCCAGCGATCGGGCATCCGGTTTGCCGATAAACTCAACAGCGCCCGCTTGTACAGCATCGAAAACAGCATCACTGATCGAACTGACAACAACGACTGGGATGGGATATTTAGGAAGAAGCTGCCGAATAAAGCTGACCCCATTCATGTAGGGCATTTCAATATCGCACGTCATGACATCTATCTCATATTTTAACAGTTGGTGAACAGCCTCACGAGGATCTCCAGCTTTTGCCACAACTTCTATATCCCGGCTGGATGCGATACCGCGAGCAATAACCTCTCTGAATAAATGGCTGTCATCGACGATAAGCACTTTGATTTTTTTCACCAACCAAAAATCCCCTTTTTACATGGCTATTACAGTTATTTTCGAAACACGGAAGGCGCAACGTACCGATACCTAGTCCGGCTACGTATCAGCGCTTCAGAATGACCGATGAATAAGAAGCCGCCGGGAGCTGTATGATCATAAAATTGCTGAATCAGTGCATGTTTTACCTCATCGCTAAAATAAATCATGACATTCCTGCAGAAAATCACATGAAACGGCTGTTTAAAGGGAAACGGACGCAGCATCAGATTGAACTTGCGAAATATCACGCTAGCTTTAATTTCCGGTTTCATTTCATACACCTGAGCATCGACCGGCCTAAAGTAGTCATGTTTCCAATGGAATGGAAGATGTGCAATTTGTTGCGCCGAATAACGACCGGCTCTTGCTTTCTGCAGAACCCGCTCGGAAATATCGGTTGCCAGTAATTGCGTATCCCATAAACATACGTTTTTCCCCCAAAAATCATTGATAATCATCGAAAGCGTATAAGGTTCCTCACCGGTTGAACAACCGGCGCTCCAGATCCTCAGATCATGATTACCGACCGAATCACGTAAAAAGGGAAGCACATGATCACGAAAATAATAAAAATGATCTGCTTCCCGCATAAAAAAGGTATGATTCGTCGTGATGTGATTCAGTAATGCCGTTTGGGCATGACCGGTTCGGTCGGAGAGAAGATAATGGTAATATTCGGAAAAACTATTGATATGCAACGTTTGCAATAGTTGCTGAAGCCGCGTAACCACGAGTAGCTTTTTTTCTTCCTTTAGATGTATGCCGTAATGACGCTCAATAAAGTCAGCCAGTAGTCTAAACTCTTCATTCATGATACGCACAAAAAGCATCTCCTAAAAGCGGCGTCGGCTACCATCAAATCAGTACTTGCCGAACTCTCCGCCATTAACAGTCACGGCAGCTGCCGGACTGGGCGTTGGGCTCTGTGCTGCTTTTTTTTGCTTGCCGAGCCGGTCAATCATCTTTAATAGCTCGGGATTAACCGCGTCAGAGGATTCGGTTGCCGATCGTCCCTGCTTGATTGTAAATTTTCTAACCATATTTCGTAACAGATCGGCATGACTGGATAATTCTTCACTGGCCGCCGCACTTTCTTGGGAAGTTGCCGAGTTGTTCTGGACAACTTGCGATACTTGATTGATTCCTTGATTAATCTGTTTAATACCGGCAGCCTGCTCATTGGATGCCTTGGTAATGTTGTTAATATAAGTGGTTACCTTGGCTACAGTGATAACAATTTCATTCAACGCCGCTGCCGTATCGTTAGCAATTTGCGTCCCGCTCTCGACTTTTTTAATCGAGCCTTCGATCAGGGCCGTTGTTTCTTTGGCTGCATTGGCACTTCTGGCAGCTAGATTGCGCACTTCCTCGGCAACCACCGCAAATCCTTTACCGTGTTGCCCCGCCCGTGCCGCCTCAACCGCCGCATTTAATGCCAGAATATTGGTCTGGAACGCAATTTCGTCGATCACCTTGATGATTTTCGAAATATTACTGGAAGATTCATTAATTTCATCCATTGAATGGAGCATTTTCGTCATTTTCTCGTTTCCGTTCATCGCGTTCTGTTTTGCTGTCTGCACCAGCTCGTCTGCTTTTTGGGCATGTTCCGCATTTTTCGTTGTCTGCGTTGAAATCTCTTCAATCGAAGCAGTTAGTTCCTCAACAGCACTTGCCTGCTCTGTCGCTCCGCTGGCCAGCGATTGCGCGGAGTCCGAAACTTGTTTAGCACCCGACGCCACTTGATCTGCAGAATTCTCAATGTTCCGCAGCAATTCATTAAAGGATTCAATAATTCGACTCAATGATTGTTTTAACAGTGAAAAATCGCCTTGATATTCACCACTTATTTCAACATTCAAATTTCCTTTCGACATTTCAATCAGTGTGTGCGATATTTCTTTGATTTGTGCCGACAGTTTGTCAATGGTCGTATTGAGTGCTTGCTTGATCTGTGAAAAATCGCCACGATAGGTGCCGGTCACATGTGATTTCAAGTCGCCGTTTTCTATTTTCTGCAAAATAGATGAAGATTCTTGAAGCGGTTGAATGATTGCTTTGACGAGTGAATTTAATTTTTCAATGGTTTGCACCCAGTCGCCATGATAGTTTGCGGTATCGACGTGCACTTGAAAGTTCCCCTGTTCCAATTCTGTCAAAGCCGAACGAATCTCATGAATGGGCGACAGGCAAAGATCGACCATGCCGTTCAATCCGTTTATTAAATTTTCCCAGTCACCGGAAAATTTAGCGGAATTTGCCCGAACATCAAGGCGTCCTGCTTTAAGAGCCGCCACTAAATGATTGATTTCCGTCACGACACCCGTCAGATCAGAACGCAGTGCTTCAATATTTTCATTGATAAAAGCTTTTTTGCCGGGAAATTGACTCAACGGCGCTTTGAAGTCGCCCTGGGCAAATTTTGCCACAACTGCCATTGCCTTTTTCTTCGCCGAAATATGTCCTTCGACCATTTGATTAATGTCCGCTGCTGTACGGCGATAAGCCGGATCGAGCACCTCGACATTAATTCGAGCATCAATGTCGCCAGCCTCATGAGCAGCCGCTACTTTTTCCAATTCATCGGTTAATTGGTTAAATTTTTTCATTGATGCTGCTAAACGACGAATAATCAGAGACGTTAACAATAGAAGCAAGACGATATCGCCGGCGATGATCATTCCTGTTATGACAGGCTGATCCATTTGGAAAATAAAGATGGACCCGGCCACACTATAGACGGCACTGACGGCAAGAAGCCAAAGCAATAGCCGATGTACGCTGGCAACTTTTCCATATAACCCTTCCACAAGAAACAACTCCTTCTTTGCTAAATGTTATAAGTCCAGAACGCGTTTACAGTCTATCAACAGTTTGACTTGATCTTTTTCTTTGTAGATTCCTTGAATAAACCGACTATTATTTCCATAATTTAAATCCGGAGGCAATACGATCTTTTCTTCCCGGACAGTATAAACTTCAGAAACAGTATCGACAATCAACCCCACCGTATCGCCGCCAACGGAGACAACGATCACACAGGTCCGGCCATTATAGGCTTTAGGTGGTTTGCCGAAACGAATACGAACATCCATGACCGGAATAATCTGACCGCGAAGATTGATAATGCCCTTGATGTAATCCGGCATTTCCGGCACTTGGGTAATCTCCTGAATGCCGACAATTTCAAGCACATATTTTATCTTAATGCCATATTGTTCTTCACCCAGTTTAAATGTCAGATATTTCCCCTTTTGTGTCTCTTCTTCTTTAAGATCGTGATCAACAATTTCAGGCATGACTTTCACCTCCTTAACGTTTAAACTTCGTTTACATCGAAGCTGTTAAGCTGCTTGCATCAAGAATCAGGCTGATTTGTCCGTTTCCAAGCAATGTGCATCCCGCGATTCCTTTCATTTGTCTGAATTTTCTGACATAATGGGGGAATGGATTTTACTACAATTTGCTGCTCGCCCAATAGCTCGTCGACAAGCAGGCAGCAACGGTCTTTCTCCTGTCTCTTATACACATCTCCGAGCCCACGAGACCCTAAGACATCTCG
>UQRJ01000016.1 GCA_900543345.1 uncultured Sporolactobacillus sp.
ATATAGCCGGCGTTCACTAAATCGCAAATCGCGCAACTTTCGATAATTTGCTTCGGATAAGGCGAAGCAATCACGCGTCGATAACCGCGGCCGGCATCTTCCTTAAAAAGAAACTGATCCTGCTGCATTTTTTTCGCCGCTTCTTCTTTTGTGTAAAATGGGCCGATCGGTTTAACCGGATGGGCGAAGGCGTCGTCGTTCGGCGAAACGAGCGATCGTGTGATGACATTAACCGTCTGTTTGTCAATGCCGGCTTTTGCCAAGGCATTGTCTAAGGCGTTAATCATCCAGTAACCGATCATTCCCTGACTCATCGCGCCGCAGACATCAATCGGCATCGCCGGTGTTTTTTTTGAGTCCGCCGCTCTTTGCTGCAGCAAGATATTCCCAACCTGGGGACCATTGCCGTGTGTAATGGCAATTTTATAACCTTCGCTGATGATTCGCACCAGTTGCTGCGCCGTGTGGGCGATCGCTTGTTGCTGCGCGTCTGCCATTGCTTCGTTATTAACCTCGATCGCGTTGCCGCCGAGGGCAATGACGACTTTTTTGTCCGACACCATGATGCATTCCTCCTGCTTTTTCTTTCGTGTTACGCTTTGCGAAGCGTCGCAAATTAAACTTGTATGACGCCGAGGGCTAAGTCGATCACGGCCCAAATGGCGAAAACAACCATCGCAACGGCAAAGATTCCTTCTGATTTTGTAAATAGAACGGATGCCTTATTTTCTTTGCTGACCCACCAGTAAACAAGGATACCGACAGCGTATAGAATGGTTGTCAGCAGTAAATAGTTCATGCCGGCACCGTAAATCAACCACACCGCATACACAGAGGCGATGATACTGACAACCAAGTCTTTAATCCATGTTTTCTTGTGTGCGCTTTCGTACCCGACATGGGTGACGACCAATTTAACGGCGTAGAGAGCCGACAGCAGATAAGGGATCAGAATGGCCGAAGTCGCGAGTGAATAGCAAAAGTTATAGGCTTTGTCTGTCACCAGCAGGGTCAGCAGAAACACTTGGATCAGGCCATTGGTCAGCCACAAAGCATTGGCCGGCGCGCCGTGTTTGTTTTCTTTCTTCAAGAAGGAAGGAAAGACATTGTCTTTGGCGGCGGCAAACGGAATTTCCGCGGCATAAATGGTCCACGACAGCCAGGCGCTGAGTACGGAAATGATCAGGCCCAGATTGATAAAAGCTGCGCCCCATTTACCGACGACCGATTCAAAGACGTAAGCCATTGACGGTGTCTGCAATCCGGTTAATTGGCTTTTGCTCATGATGCCGAGGGACAACAGCGAAATAAACACATAACAGATCAACGTAATCAACAATCCGCCAATGGTTGCGATCCCGATGTCGCGACGGCGTTTCGCCCGGGCCGACACGACGACGGCTCCTTCGACGCCGATAAATACCCATAACGTGACTAACATGGTACTGGTGACCTGATGCAGAACGGACGACCAGGAAAACGCCGCCTGATGAACGCCCCAGAAATCACCGACTAATGATTTGGCATGAAAAGCGAAAATACCAACGACAATAAATAAAAAGATCGGGACCAGTTTAGTGATCGTTGCAATGAGATTGACGATCGCCGCCGAATGAATGCCGCGCAATACCAGCCAGTGAACAAACCAGAGCAGGATTGATGCGCCGATGATCGAAGCCACATTCTGTCCGCCGGCAAAGCTTTTAATGAAATAACCGATCGCGCTGAAAATGAGCGTGCCGTATGCCACGTTGCCGAGCCAGGCCGATAACCAGTATCCCCAGGCACTGTTAAATCCCATATATTTTCCGAACCCTGCTTTGGCGTAACTATAAATGCCGGCATTTAATTCTGGTTTTCTCGAAGCGAGATTTTGAAAAACCAATCCCAGTGCAATGATGCCGATGCCGGTAATGACCCAACTGATAATAATCGCTCCGGCGTTGGCACCTTGGGACATGTCGCTTGGAAGGTTAAATGCGCCGCCGCCGATCATCGAGCCGACAACGAGTGCTAAAAGTGAGAGTAGATTTAACTTTTTGTCTTCTTGTTTTTGCATGGTGCGCCCCTCCCCTCAGTAAGAGTCTGTCATCACGCGTCCGTTAATAATTTCCCAAAGTGGCCAACATAACGGCTTTAATCGTGTGCATCCGGTTTTCTGCTTCATCGAAGACGTGAGAATGGGAACCGTTGAAGATTTCGTCGGTGACCTCCATCGCATCCAGGCCATATTTGTCATGAACCATCTGTCCAATTTCTGTTTCGCTGTTATGAATCGACGGCAGGCAATGAAGAAAAATATAATCGTCATTTCCGGCTTTTGCGACAAGTTGCCGATTGACCTGATAAGGCCTAAGCAGTTTAATCCGTTCGGCATACTTTTCATCTTCGCCCATTGATACCCAAACATCGGTGTAAATCGCATCCGCGCCGCGGACGGCCTGATCGATGTCGTCTGTGACGAGTATGCTGCCGCCCGATTGCTCAGCGTAGGAACGTCCTCTTGAGACGATCTGAGTATCGGGAAATAGCGGGCGGGGTGCGCAGATCCGGACATTCATGCCGATTTTACCGGCACCGATCAGCAAGCTGTTGGCCACGTTGTTTCGCCCATCGCCGATGAACACAAGGGTGGCCCCCGCTAATGTTCCCAACTGTTCTTTAATTGTTAAAAAATCGGCTAATACTTGTGTGGGGTGCGATTCATCGGTTAACCCGTTCCAGACCGGCACGCCGGAATATTCGGCCAGCTGTTTGACGGTTTCTTGACTGAAGCCTCTAAACTCAATACCGTCGAACATTCTTCCCAGCACTCGAGCGGTGTCTTTGACCGATTCCTTCTTGCCAAATTGGATATCGCCTTTTCCCAGGTATTCCGGATGCGCCCCCAGATCGGTACTGGCAACCGTGAACGCGCAACGTGTCCGGGTCGACGGTTTTTCAAAGAGCAGCGCAATATTCTTTCCTTGCAAGTAATGATGGGGAATACGCTGTTGTTTTTTCTTTTTTAAATCGGCGGCCAACTCCAGAAAGTAATGCAGTTCCTCTTGTGAAAAATCACTGATTGTCAATAGACTGCGGCCTTTTAATGCATCTTTAACGGATTCGTTCATCTTGTTTTTCCTCCCGCTTCATTCATTTCTGCGTGATTACAAATCCTCCCGATAAAGCGGCATACTCATGCATCTGGGGCCGCCCCGCCCGCGAGACAACTCGGAACTGTGAATCTCGATCACTTCGATGCCGTGTACTCTGAGCAGATCGTTGGAAATATAGTTTCGGTCGTAGGTGACGACGACACCCGGAGCGATAGCCAATGTGTTTGAACCGTCATTCCATTGCTCGCGTGCCGAGGCGATTTCGTCTCCGCCTCCGCAAGGGATAAAATCGATTTCTTGCAGATGCAGCGCTTCTTTCAGCGTTTGGATCAGGCTCGACCGGCTGCTAATCTTTAGCGATCCGGCTTCTTTTCCTTTCTCAATGACGTAAATCGTCATTTCGCCTTCTTTGCCCAGAGCGAACGGATGAATCGTGAACTGGTTGCGATTGACCATCGTAAATACTGTATCCAGGTGCATGAACGTCCGCCGCTTCGGAATTTCGATCGCGATGATTTTCTTAATTTGTTTCTGTTTGTCGAATAACCGCTGAGCCAGTCTTTCGATGGCTCGAACGGTCGTTCGTGAACTGACGCCGAGACAAATGGTATCGGTGCTGATCACCAATTCGTCTCCGCCTTCCATCGAGAATTCGAAATTGCGATCGGACCAGATCGGGATCGAATAAGCGGTGAAACGCGGATGATAGTGGATGATATAATCCATGAACAGCGATTCCCGGCGTCTTGCTTTTTCTCTCATCCGGTTAATGGTTATTCCATTGCCGATGACGGCTGCCGGATCTCGTGTGAAATAGAGATTAGGCATCGGGTCGAGATAAAACGGGTAATGACTTTCCATCATTTCATACAGATGGGCCGACGGTGTCTTGGCGACTTCATTTTTTCGCACACCCGACATGACTTTGTGAACCAGGTCGCCATTGGCAAGCGACAGCAAATAGTCCTTAAGCGTTTTGGCGAAATCGTCGTCGCACATATTGCTTTCTTTGAGCATCTGCCTGACAAATTTTTCTTTAATTTCCGGTGTGTGCAGCGATTCTTCCAGCAATTTGTCGAGATAAAGAACTTCGATGCCCTGATTCTGCAATGTTTCGGCGAAAAAATCATGTTCTTTTTGAATGGCAGGTAAATAAGGGATGTCGTCAAACAAAAGGCGTTGTAGTAAATCCGGTGTTAAATTTTCGATTTCTTTTCCAGGACGATGCAAAAGCACTGTCTTTAATTCACCGATTTCCGATGTAATATGAACTGGATATTTCATGATTTTCCATCTCCCTTTCACATTTTCAGCATAGCTAATGCGCAAAGAAATCAGAGTGAAATCGCTTACAACATAAACGTGAATCATTTCACATCGTTTGCCCGGAAAGAGACTATGATGGAAGTATTCAGAGAAAAATAAAAAAGGGAGATCCGATTGGCGATCTCCGCAACTTGTTATTTCCACCATTCCAGTATTCGCTCGAAGAATCGGCGCAGGCCGTGGGGAGGTTTGCGGTCCTGATGTGTTTTCGCCCGGGTGCCGTTGCAGGTCAGCGCCGGTTCCGTACCTTTGATAAAATAGGTCGGGCGGCCGGGGCAGCTGCCGTCCGCACGCAGGCCGGTTTTTGGATCGATGGCGAGGCGCACGACACCACTTGGTGCTTTAAAACTGTTTTTCGGGCGATTGGCCAGTGCCGTTTCAATAAAGTGCGACCAGATTGTTTTTGCATAACCGGTGTCGGGATACGTGTCGATTGTTTTAGCCTTGTCGTAACCGACCCAGACCGCGGCGACCAGATCCGGTGTGAAACCGGCCATCCAACTGTCCGTTGCCGTTGAACCGGTTTTGGCTGCCAAAGTGTGCGTCAGCCGGTTAGCAACCGGTGCGCCGGTTACTGTCGTATAGCCGTTCAATCGCTTATCGAAAATGCCGGTCATCATTTGTGACAGTACGAACGTGGTTTGCCGATTCAGCACTTGCTCACGAACCGGCTGCCGCTGGTAAAGTATGCGGCCGTTTTGATCGGTCACTTTGGTGATCAGCGCCGGCCGGACTTTGGCGCCGCCGCCGGCCAGCGTCGCGTAGCCGCGGGTAAGTTCCAGGACGCCGACGGGTTTTGATCCGAGGGCCAGCGACGGGATTGCCTCGAGCGGGCTGGTGATGCCGGCACGCCGCGCGACGGAGACGAGATGGTCCATGCCGATCGACAAATGGGTTTTTACAGCGAAAACGTTGTCGGATAACGCAAGCGCTTGGGCGAGCGTGATCGGGCCGTCCGCATAGTAGCCGCCGAAATTGTTCGGCGTGTAAGAACCGCGTCCGTCGTCGAATGTAAAAGCGGTCGGAATACTTTTAAGCCGTGTGGACGGCGTGAATCCATTGCGCAGGGCGGCGTAATAGAGGAATGGCTTGAATGCCGAGCCGGGCGCCCGTTTGGCATCGGTGGCCCGGTTAAAGGGGCTTTGCCTGTAGTTGCGCCCGCCGACCATGGCCGTGACGGCGCCGGTTTGCGGATTCATTGCAACCAGGGCAGCCTGCAGTTGCGAGGAGGCGGGGATCGTCTGCGCGATCCAGCGTTCGGCCGCTTGCTGTTCTTTTTCATCCAGCGTGGTGTACACACGCAATCCGCCGGATTCCAGCTCCTTCCGTCCGATACCCGGAATTTTTTTCAACGCCTTGTTTGCGGCATCTTGAAAATAAGGAGCCGTGCGTTTGACAGAGACACGACTGTGCGCGAAATTCAAAGGTTCGCGATACGCGGCGTCGGCACGCTGTTTGCTTAGATAGCCGCATTCAACCATCCGCTTCAGCACGAGCCGCTGGCGCTTTTTCGCCTGATCGTAGTGAAGCAGCGGCGAGTATAGGCCGGGTCCGTTGGGAATGCCAGCAAGCATGCTCGATTCGGCAAGCGACAGGTTAGCCGCTTTTTTGTTGAAATACGTCTGGGCGGCCGCTTCGATACCGTATGCGCCGTGTCCGTAGTAGATCGTATTTAAGTAACCTTCGAAGATTCGTTGTTTCGATTCATTCATTTCCAGTCGCAGTGTATAGAAAACTTCCGTTGCCTTGCGCGCCCAGGTTTTATCGTTAGACAGAAAACGATTTTTCGCGTATTGCATGGTAATTGTGCTCGCGCCTTGCGCCTTGGACAGGCTGCGCAGATCGGCTGAGGCGGACGAGACAATGCGGCGCACATCGAAGCCGTGGTGGTGAAAAAAACGGCGGTCCTCAATCGCCAGGGTGGCCAGTTTGAGTGGCGGGGCGATATGCCGGATCGGCACCCATTGCTGCAGCGTGCCGTTCAATTTGCCGATCGCCTTTCCCCGATTGTCGTAGAAAACGGCCGGACGGATACGGGGAATCTCCATCGGTCCGGCGATTTTTGCCGCAAGCAGTAGCAAAACGACCGCTGCCGCCATTGCCGCCGGTAACCACCAAATGATGTGAAAGATTACGTGTTTTCCGTTCTGCCTCCATCCCGGCATATGCATGGTGAGAGCCTCCGAATCTGCCTGTAGGGGAAACGATTTCCCCTACTCATGGTGAATGTTTTTAATAGTATGGTTCGGAAAACCGAACAATAAACCCGAACAGGCGAAACTTATCCGGGCAGTCGGAACGAACAAGCAGCCGCCCTTGCGTGAATTCGAACAATCTTTTATAGTATAAAGGGCTTAAAGAAGCGCAATGAAGGCCTGTATCGGCCGATTCGGCCGTTGCCGGAATGGAGAAATCGAGGCTGAGCGGAATCGCGGAAGCGGTTTGGTTTATCCGGCAAGTGACCTGCAGTTTGCTGAAGCGAATTTGACTTTTCGTTTTTCTTTGAACGTGGCATAAAATTGAGTAATGGACCGGTAAACAAACGATCTCGATGTTGATGTTTCTTGGAGGGTAAAAAATGGCAATTGTCGAACAGGTGAAAAACCAATTAAAAGAAGAAATCAAAGCGGCCGTCGTACAAGCCGGACTTGCGGAAGCGGCGCAGGTTCCGGAGGTGATTCTCGAGGCACCGAAAGACAAAGCGCACGGCGATTTTGCGACCAATATGGCGATGCAGCTGGCACGGATTGCCCATAAGGCACCGCGGCAAATCGCCGGTGAACTGGTCGCGCATCTTGACAAAAAGAAAGGACATATCCGCAAGATTGACATTGCGGGTCCCGGTTTCATCAATTTTTTCCTCGATAATCGTTATCTGACGGACCTGATTCCGACGATTATCGCTGCCGGCGATGCGTACGGCGCTTCGGATGCCGGTGCCGGAGAAAGTGTCCTCGTCGAATTTGTTTCTGCCAATCCGACCGGTAATTTGCATCTTGGTCATGCGCGCGGCGCGGCCGTCGGCGATACGCTCTGCCGGCTCTTGCGTAAGGCCGGTTACCGGGTCGGCGCGGAATACTATATTAACGACGGCGGCAACCAGATCACAAATTTGGCGATCTCTTTGCAGGCCCGTTATCTGCAGGCGCTCGGACGCGACGCCGAAATTCCGAGTGACGGCTATCACGGCAAAGACATTGTTGAACTCGGTCGCCAGCTTGCCCGGCGCTGCGGTGACGCGCTGTCTGAAAAACCGGAAGCGGAGCGGATGCGCTTTTTCCGCAATTTCGGTGTCGAGCATCTGATGCGCAATATAAAAAAAGATCTCGCCGATTTCCGTGTTTCCTTTGATCGTTGGTATTCCGAGCGTTCGCTGTACGAAACACATAAAGTGGAACAGGCGTTGCAAGTATTAACAGAAAAAGGCGAAACGTACGAAAAAGATGACGCACTCTGGCTGAAAACGACCAAATACGGCGACGACAAAGATCGCGTCCTGGTTAAATCGGACGGGGCCTATACGTATTTTACCCCGGATATTGCTTATCACAAAGATAAATTTGATCGCGGATTCAAGGAACTGATCGATGTGCTCGGCGCCGACCATCACGGTTATGTACCGCGACTGAAAGCGGCGGTTCAGGCACTCGGTTACAATCCCGATCAGTTGAACGCCCAGATTATTCAGCTGGTGAATCTGATCAAAAACGGCGAAAAAGTGAAGATGAGCAAGCGGACCGGAAAGACGGTGACCATGCGCGAGTTGATGGACGAAGTTGGCATTGACGCTACCCGCTATTTCTTCGCCATGCGCAGTGTGGATTCGCATCTGGATTTCGACCTCGATCTGGCCATTTCGCAGTCGAACGAAAATCCGGTGTATTACGTACAATACGCGCATGCACGAATCAGCAGTATGCTCAAACGGGCACAGGCCTTCGAAGACGAGCACCCGGGCGAGGCGGATCTTTCGCTGCTCGACGGGGAGAAAGAAATCGAGTTGCTGAAAAAGCTCGGCGATTTTCCGGCCGTAGTAGCCGAAAGCGCGGCCAGTCGGGCGATTCAGCACATTCCTTCTTATCTGTTCGATCTGTCGGCGAGTCTGCACAGTTTTTACAATGCGGAAAAAGTGCTTGATGAGCAGAATGTGCCGCTTAGTCGAGCACGGATCATGCTGATGAAAGCAGTGCGCATTACATTGAAAAACGGCATGGATCTGATCGGCGTCCACGCGCCGGATAAAATGTGACATGAATAAAAAGGCGACTCGTACACCGGAGTCGCTTTTTTCGATGCTTCCGCTTAAAGCGGCGATGAGTTCTGCCCGCTTCGTTGGCAGCTAAGATCAGGGAAGGTAAACGGCGGATCGAGCAATCCGATTTGCGGCATGTCAAGTCGTTTGCCCGCGCCGATTCAGAGTAGCGAGCGAAACCAGCCCGAGCAAACCGATTTCAATCGTTGGAAGGGCCCGCGGTGCCGCAGCGTTTCGGCTGCGGCGCGGGTCGAACTGTTTTCGATTTCCTGCCGCAATCGGCCGATCACGTCGGCGACCGTCGCCGGATGAGCGATAAAGGCGGAGAGCTCGTCGTTCCAGAATAAGCTGCGCCTGTCGAAATTGGTTGTACCAATATAGCAGAGCCGTCCGTCGACAACAAATACTTTCGAATGATAAAATCCCTGGTAGAAGTAAAAAAGCTTTGCGCCGCGTTCGACCAGCGGGCGCAGAAACAGGATGGACGCCGGCTTGACAAGCGGGTGATCCTTTTTCATCGGCAGGAGGATCGTCAGTTGCACACCGCGGGCGAGGCGGTCAAGCAGAACATTCATCAGCGTTCGGCTCGGAATAAAATACGGCGAGCCGATCACAATCGACGAGCGAGCACGCTGTAATTTTTCAGCAAATAGGTCGTCGATCTGCCGGCCGCTCGAGGCTTGCAGCGTCAGCATCACCGGCCCTTTTTCGGAAACCGGGAAAAATTCACCGTCCTCCGGTCTCTGGCCGGTTGCTTTTGCCCAATCGTCGAGAAATAGGCGCTGGAGCTCGGCTACACTCTCGCCGATAACCTTTAAATGGTTATCGTGCCACGGTCCTTTCTCGGCATTCATGCCGAGGTAGTCGCGGCTGATATTGAATCCGCCGAAATAACCGATGTTCCCGTCGATCACGGCGATCTTGCGATGATTGCGCCGATTCAGTTCATAGAAAGTAAAGGGAAAGGTTACCTTATTTGAAAAGGCGATCTGCACGCCGGCTGCTTCCAGCTCTGTTTTCAGCCGCTTCAGGCTGCGCCCGTTCAGCGCGTCGACAAGCAGCCGGACTTGCACGCCCTCCGACGCCTTTTTCTTGAGCAGCGACAGCCATTGCTGTCCGACTTCGTCCGCTTCGAAGATAAAAAAAGACAGATGAATATGGTGACGGGCCCGACCGATTTCCTCCAGCATGTCGCGGAACAGCTCGCGTCCGTTCGTAAAGTAGCGGATGCGATTCATACCGGCACGCGGCGAATAAAGCGGCAGCTTTGGATGGCGGACTTTGATGCCGGTCAGAATATCGAGCAGAATGGCAATAATCAGTAGAAATGCAATGATGACGAAAATAAACAGCGCGATCAGGAACCACATATCGTCGATCTCCTCTCTGTTACCGATGCCGGCTGTGCCGACCTCTTTAATATAACCTAAATTGCCTCCCGGTATTGATGATTTCAGACGCCGAATGTACGAAAACGATGCGAATTTGGCGGGAACAGCGGCGCTATCGGTGAGAAAATAAACGCTTTCAGTCGAGGAACATCGGCTTTTTGCGGGAAAATTAAAAAAACGGGGAGCCATTTCGGCGCTTGATTTTCGCATCGAAACAGATTATCTTAAAGAGTAAGTAGCTTTCCGCATTCCACCGGTTGCAAAGCCGGCGGGGTGCGGAAAGTGCGCGTATGTATGGATGAAAGAAAGGATGTTAGCCGATGGCCGAACATGTAGCTGAAGAAGAGTCCAAAGTAGATCGACTGTACGATATATTGGTGCGGGAAAAAGAACCGAAGTCATTTTACCAACTGGCGGATCAAGTATTCACTAAAGATGAAGTCGAATCGGATCATGGGGAAACGTTGGCGCGTCTTTATACCACATTGACATTGGACGGACGTTTCCTGAGCGTCGGCCATAACCTGTGGGCGCTGCGCAATTGGTACCCGATGGATCAGCGCGAAGACGACATTGCCAAGACACTTGGCGACGATGTACATGAGCGGAATAAGAAGATTGCCGAAGATGGTTTCGATGATTATGATGAAGATGACGAAACAGGCGACGACGCGGATGAGGACGAAGACACCGATGAGGTCGATTCGTCCGACGAAGACGATTATGATGACGATAGCGACGACAACGTCGATGCCGATGTCGATCGGATTCGCCGAAACGCCGTCCCGGACAATGATGACGAAGAATAATCGCCTCCGAAAGCGCTGCGTCTGGGTTACGCACGTTTGACTCCCCGCTTTTGGGGCAAAAAGAGTCCTTGATTCAGACATTTATCTCTGTTAGAATTGCAAAGGGCGATAAGAGCATCGTTTTCGATAATAAAGCGGGCCCTCCGAATGAGGAGCGGTTGCGCTTTTATTTTTATTAAAAACTGCGTAACGGACAAGCACAGTCCGAATCGAGAAGGGGGAAACGTGAAGGATGGCAACAAAATATATTTTTGTAACCGGCGGTGTCGTCTCGTCACTCGGGAAGGGGATCACCGCAGCCTCCCTTGGGCGGCTGCTGAAAAACAGAGGGTTGAAAGTCACCATACAGAAGTTCGACCCATATATTAATGTCGACCCCGGTACAATGAATCCTTATCAGCATGGGGAAGTATTCGTTACCGACGACGGCGCGGAAACGGATCTGGATCTCGGCCATTATGAACGATTCATCGATATTAACCTCAATAAAAACAGCAATGTCACAACGGGAAAAATTTATTCCGCTGTTCTAAAAAAAGAGCGCCGGGGAGACTATCTTGGCCGGACGGTGCAAGTCATTCCCCACATCACCAATGAAATCAAGGATCGCGTATTTCGCGCCGGCAAGACGACAGGCGCGGATGTGGTCATTACCGAAATCGGCGGGACAGTCGGCGATATTGAAAGCCTGCCGTTTCTGGAAGCGATCCGCCAAATGAAAGGCGATGTCGGCGTAGGCAATGTTCTGTACATTCACTGCACGCTTGTCCCGTATCTTAAGGCAGCCGGCGAAATGAAAACCAAACCGACCCAGCACAGCGTAAGTGAGTTGCGCAGCATCGGCATTCAGCCGAACGTTATCGTCGTCCGTACGGAAATGCCGATCACCCAGGAGATGAAGAATAAAATCTCGCTGTTTTGCGACATCGACAAAGAAGCGGTCATTGAATCGCGGGATGCCGAGACGCTCTACGAAGTGCCGCTGCAGCTGCAAGCGCAACATCTCGACGACATTGTCTGTCGCAAACTCGGGTTGCCTGAAGGCGAAGCGGACATGAGCCAATGGAATAATCTGGTAGAAAAAGTGCTGCATCCGAAGCGAGAGGTGACGATCGGCCTGGTCGGCAAGTATGTCGAGTTGCAGGATGCCTACATCTCGGTTGTCGAAGCGCTCAAACACGGCGGTTACAGCTTCGATGCCGAAACGCACGTTCGTTATATCAATTCCGAGGATCTGCTGCCCGGCAATGTCGAAGCAAAATTAACAGACGTTCAGGGTATTCTTGTTCCCGGCGGGTTCGGCGATCGCGGCATCAAGGGCAAGATTCTGGCGATTCAATATGCGCGTGAACATCAAGTGCCGTTCCTCGGCATCTGTCTCGGCATGCAGTTGGCCTCAATCGAATTTGCCCGCCACGTGCTTGGCCTCTCCGGTGCGGATTCAACGGAATTCAATGACCATGTTGAAGATCCGATCATCGATTTGATGCCGGAACAGAAAAATGTCAAAGAGATGGGCGGCACGCAGCGACTGGGCCTCTATCCCTGCAAACTGGTAAAAAATACGAAGGCTTATGCGGCTTACGGCCGGGAAATGATCTATGAACGGCACCGCCATCGTTATGAATTTAACAATCACTATCGTCAGCAAATGGCGGCGAAGGGAGTAATCTTCTCCGGGATCAGCCCCGACGATCGATTGATTGAAATGATCGAATTACGCGATCATCCATGGTTTGTCGCCTGTCAATTCCATCCCGAATTCAAGTCTCGGCCGACACGTCCGGAACCGCTGTTCCGAGCGTTCATCCGAGCGTCTCTCGGCGGTAAATGATGAAGGGTGAAATCAGCTGCCCGCTTTCTTCATGACGCATGGGATTTCTCCGGCCACGCTGTCGGGATGCGGCCGATGTCGTTTATTTTGCCCGGAAAATATACCGATAGTCGGCGGATTCGGCCAATTGCAAGCAGGAAAAGCGCTCGATCGCCGCGAATGTTAATTTAGGAAGGCGGCGAATCGGCCGAATCATCAGTGAGGAGGGAGTCCGTGAAGTGGATCATCAAACCATCATGGTCGTTGACGATCAAACCGGCATACGGCTGTTGCTGAAGGAAATACTGAAAAGAGAGGGTTATGCGATACTTCTTGCCGAAAACGGAAGCCGGGCGCTGGAGTTGCTCAGCCGGCGGCCGGCACTAGTTCTGCTGGATGTCCGGTTGCCGGGGATACGCGGAACGGACCTGCTGAGACAGATCGGCCGGCAGTGTCCCGAAACTAAGGTGGTGATGATGACGGCCTATGGCGACCGCGACCTGATCGCCGAAACCAAAGCAGGTGGGGCGGTCGGCTACCTTGAAAAACCGTTTGATATTCCCAAACTGATTGCGATCGTTCACCGTGAAGCGCCGGTCGGTCCGCTGAAAAATTCCAATGCGGATTGAGACGAATGGAACGCGACTCAGCCGTCATTTTTATGTTATACTGTCAAATGGACGGAAAAGCACACGTCGGCTTTTCCGGAGGTGACGGAATGACTCGGCGGATCCAGAGAATGTCCGGTATAACATACATTACATAACAGGGCTGCGTTTGGGGCTCGTCTTCCTCCCTTTTTTAGCAACGGAAATGGAAAAGGAAGTATAAAATATGGATAAATTACTCATTGAAGGCGGGCATCGTCTGAGCGGAACCGTGCAGGTCAGCGGCGCGAAAAACAGTGCCGTGGCACTGATTCCGGCGACCATTCTGGCTGATTCGCCGGTGACAATCGACCAGCTCCCCGATATTTCCGATGTCCAGACCCTCTGTCGCCTAATTGAAGAGATCGGCGGTAAGATTGTTTATCGTGATCATACATTGACAATCGATCCTAGGCAGATGGTCGATATGCCGTTGCCGAACGGATTGGTAAAACAGTTGCGCGCTTCTTATTATTTGATGGGTGCGATGCTCGGACGTTTTCACAAGGCCGTGATTGGACTTCCGGGCGGATGCAATCTCGGCCCGCGACCGATCGATCAGCATATCAAGGGCTTTGAGGCACTTGGAGCGCGTGTGACCAACGAACGGGGCGCTATTTATTTGCGGGCCGATCGTCTGCACGGCGCGAGTATTTACCTGGATGTCGTCAGTGTCGGCGCGACGATTAACATTATGCTGGCGGCCGTCCGCGCCGAAGGAAAAACGATCATTGAGAATGCGGCGAAGGAGCCGGAGATCATTGATGTGGCAACGTTGCTGACGAGCATGGGCGCGCGCATCAAAGGAGCGGGGACGGACATCATCCGTATTGAAGGTGTCCACAATCTGCATGGTTGCCGCCATATGATCATCCCCGATCGGATTGAAGCGGGGACGTTTATGATCATGGGTGCGGCTTTAGGCAAGGAGTTATTGATTGACAACGTCATTCCTCAGCACGTCGAGTCGTTGACTGCCAAATTACGGGAAATGGGTGCCGACGTACAGGCAGGTGAAGACCAGATGCTGGTCAGCCGGGCGAACGGTAGGTTGAAAAGCGCCGATGTTAAGACGCTGGTTTATCCCGGATTCCCCACCGATCTGCAACAGCCAATGACCAGTTTGCTCACTCAGGCGGCGGGCACAAGTATCATTACCGATACGATTTACAGCGCGCGCTTTAAACACATTGACGAGCTACGCCGGATGGGCGCGCATGTAAAGATCGAGGGCCGTTCGGCCATTCTCAGCGGACCGGCGGAATTGGAAGGCGCGAAAGTCCGGGCAACGGATTTGCGGGCCGGGGCCTCGCTTGTTATTGCCGGCCTGATCGCTAGCGGTGTCACGGAGCTGAGCGGCGTTCGCCATATTGAACGTGGCTACGACCACCTGATGGAGAAACTAAGCGCTATCGGCGCTCACGTTTGGCGCGAGCAATCGGATAGCGGTGAGTTGCGCGATCACCTCAAAGAACAGGAATAATCGAAAGATTGTTTTGCAGCAGCCCCGGAAGGGCTTATTTTTTTCTCGCCGGTGTGTCCTAAAAAGTTGATAAAATGGTTATAATGTGCTAAAAAGAAAGAGAAAGGCGTAGAACGATTGTTTGTCTATGCGTGAAATTCAAGTCTTGCCCGGCAGGCAACATACCAGCTACCTCTAAGTTTGCGCCGGGTACCCGGAAAACAGCACTCCCGTTTTCTCTCCAAGCACATACCTGTGCATATTCCGAAACTGCAGAAAAACAGAGCATCCCGTCGTTTTCGCGTCTCCATTGAGGCGGACAGCGGTTTTTTTCAATAGAATAAAAATAATACAGAAATGTGGTGCGGCTATGCCGATAACGTTAGCAGAATTGGAAAATATGAAACTGAAAGAGCTTTATGAGCAAGCCCGGAAGTATAAGATTTCCTACTATAGTAAATTAAATAAGCGGGAGTTGATGTTTGCCATTTTAAAAAAACAGGCAGAAGAAGACGGCTTGTCGCTAATGGAGGGAGTGCTCGACATCATTCCCAACGAAGGATTCGGTTTTCTGCGCCCGATTAATTATTCACCCAGTTCGGAAGACATTTATATCTCCGCGTCGCAAATCCGCCGCTTCGATCTGCGCAACGGCGACAGAGTCACCGGCAAAGTCCGGCCGCCGAAGGAAAACGAACGCTACTTTGGCCTGCTCAGGGTCGAGGCGGTCAACGGCGAGAATCCGGATTTGGCGAAGGAGCGTGTGCATTTTCCGGCGCTGACGCCGCTTTATCCGAATCGTCATATTGTGCTGGAGACGGAGAAAGAAAACTTTTCCACACGGATTATTGATCTGATTGCGCCGGTCGGCTTCGGCCAGCGCGGTTTAATCGTCGCTCCGCCGAAAGCCGGCAAGACAACGTTGCTCAAAGAAATTGCCGATAGCATCAGCATCAATTATCCGAAAGCCGATCTGATTGTCCTGCTCGTCGACGAACGGCCGGAGGAAGTGACTGACATCGAACGTTCGGTCAACGGCGAAGTCGTCAGCTCGACATTCGACGAGGTGCCGGAAAATCATGTCCGCGTGTCGGAGCTGGTGCTGGAACGGGCGATGCGCTTAGTCGAGCAAAAACACGACGTCGTGATTCTGATGGACAGTATCACCCGGCTGGCGCGCGCCTACAACTTGGTTATTCCGCCGAGCGGGCGTACGCTCTCCGGCGGCATCGATCCCGCGGCGCTGCATAAACCGAAGAAATTTTTCGGCGCGGCGCGGAATATTGAAGAAGGCGGCAGTCTGACGATTTTGGCGACGGCGCTGATTGATACCGGTTCGCGGATGGACGATGTCATTTATGAGGAATTTAAAGGAACCGGCAATATGGAATTGCATCTTGATCGCCGCCTGGCCGAACGGCGGATCTTCCCGGCAATTGATATTCGTCGTTCGAGCACGCGGAAAGAGGAATTGATTGTCAGCCGCAACCATCTGGAGAAACTATGGGCGATGCGCCGGACGATGGATGAATCTCCCGATTTTGTCGAACGCTTTTATAAACGGATCAAACAGACAAAAACAAATCAGGAATTTTTCGATCTTTTCGATAAGGAAAAAAGCGGACTCTTACGCGCCCAAGGCTGACGGGTACCGGCGGATCTTGCAATTCGACCGACCGGCTGATATAATACTCGTTGTGCATGCAGACGGACTCTGGTTTGAGAGAATAGCCAGGGCGCAAAGGAGATGAATGAAATGAAACCGGGCATCCATCCGGATTATCACAAGGTTGTCTTTCAGGACGCTAGTACCGGGTTTAAATTTTTGAGTGGATCGACCAAGACGTCGAATCAGACGATCAAATGGGAAGACGGTAACGACTATCCGCTGATTACGGTCGATATTACCTCCGATTCTCATCCGTTCTATACGGGTCGGCAGAAATTCGCCGATAAGGGCGGCCGCGTCGATCGGTTCAAAAAGAAATACAATCTCAAGTAAGGACGGACGGTCACGGGCGGCCGTTTTTGTTTTACATTGACACTGAACATTATCGATCGCAGGCAGGGTGACCCTGTCTGTTTTTATATGCTGCGGTGCATGCCTTAAGCAGGCAAGCGGAAAGGAAGAGGCGGCCATGGCACAGCTTTTTTTTAAATATGGCACAATGAACAGCGGCAAATCGATTGAGATTATCAAAGTCGCACATAATTATGAAGAACAGGGCAAACCGGTGCTGCTATTTACATCGGGACTGGACAATCGGGACGATGTCGGGACGATTTCCAGCCGCGTCGGTTTCCGGCGCAAAGCCATTCCCATTTTTAAAGATACCGATATTTACGGGATCGTTGCCGGTCACACGCCGCGTCCGCACTGTGTACTGATCGACGAAGCTCAGTTCCTAACGCGCCGGCATGTCCTGCAATTGACACGAATTGTGGATGATTGCCATATTCCGGTGATGGGCTTCGGACTGAAAAATGACTTTCGCAATGAGCTGTTCGAAGGCAGCAAGTACCTCCTGATCTACGCGGATAAAGTCGAGGAAATGAAGACAATCTGCTGGTTCTGCGAGCGCAAAGCGACCATGAATCTGCGTATCGACGCAAGCGGCAAACCGATCTATAAAGGCGAGCAGATCAAAATCGGCGGCAATGAGAGCTATTATCCGGTATGCCGTCATTGTTATTTTCATCCGCCGCTTTGACGCCGGAAATAGCGATAACATATAATTTAAGTGTCGCTAGAGGGCCTTTGGGAAACAGATGGGGTGAAAGCAGATGTTTGAACGTCTTCAGGGAATCGAAGAACGCTATGAAAAATTGAATCAACTGCTTGCCGATCCGGCAGTCATCCGCGATCCGGCCAAGTTGCGCGATTATTCAAAGGAGCAATCCGATCTGCAGGAAATCGTGTCGGTTTACCGCCATTATCATCGAGCCGAAAAGGAACTGGCGGATGCGCGGCTGATGCTTAAGGACAGTTCGGACGCCGGTCTGGACGAAATGGTCCGTGATGAAATCGATCGGCTGGAGCAAGAGCGCGGAGCAGACGCGCGTCGCCTGAAACAACTTTTACTGCCGAAAGATCCAAAAGACGAACGTAACGTGATCGTTGAAATCCGCGGGGCGGCGGGAGGCGATGAAGCGGCGCTGTTTGCTGGCGATTTGTTCCGCATGTATTCGAAATATGCCGAATCACGCGGCTGGAAAACGGAAGTTGTCGACGCCAGTCCGAATGAAATCGGCGGCTATAAGGAAATAGTTTTCATGATCAGCGGTCACGGTGCATACTCGCGGCTGAAGTATGAAAGCGGCACTCATCGCGTGCAGCGGGTGCCGAAGACCGAGTCGTCCGGAAAAACGCACACGTCGACAGCGACGGTTGCCGTTCTGCCGGAAGCCAAAGCGGTCGATGTGAAGCTCAATGATAAGGATATTCGGGTCGATCGCTTTGCTTCCAGCGGTCCGGGCGGCCAGAGCGTCAATACGACGATGTCCGCCGTTCGTCTGACGCACGTTCCGACCGGCATTGTCGTCACCTGTCAGGAAGAGCGATCGCAGATCAAAAATAAGGAAAAAGCAATGAAAGTGCTTCGTGCCCGCGTTTATGATAAATATCGCAAAGAAGCGCAGGAAAAATACGACTCGACGCGCAAATCGGCAATCGGTACCGGCGACCGCTCCGAACGCGTGCGGACGTATAATTTTTCGCAGAATCGTGTTACGGATCATCGCATTGGTCTAACGGTCCACCAGCTCGACCAGGTATTGGCCGGCAAGCTTGATGAAATCATCGATGCCTTGATTTTAAATGATCAGGCGAAAAAAATGGAACAGGCGGACATCTGATGGCTGAAAAAGGGAAAGCCGAAGAAACGCCGAACGAAGGGGCTCTGTGCGGCCGTGGGGCAAGTGCGAAGAAGCGGACCGGCTTGACAACAGGCGCAGGGGGAAAAATTGCCCCGATGTCCGGAACCCGGTTCGAGTTGCTCAGATGGGCGCGTATTTTTTTAAAACAGCATGGCCGCGATGAGAATATCGGCGAAATTTTGCTGATGCACCGGCTCAGCCTGTCGCGGACGCATCTGCTGGCCGGGCTGCAAGAACCGCTTGCCGGCGCGGACGCGGCCTGGCTGCGCGCCCGTGTCATTGAGCATGTGCGAACGGGCCGTCCGGTGCAGTATATGATCGGCCGGGCGCTGTTCTGCGGCCGGGACTTTATGGTGGCGCCGGGCGTACTGATCCCGCGTCCGGATACGGAAATGCTGGTCGTCCGTTGCGGCGAGTGGGCGTCCCGCTTTTTTTCATGGCAAAAACTGTCGGTCTGTGAGATCGGGACAGGGAGCGGTGCCGTTGCGGTTACGCTGTCTCTTGAACATCCGCAGTGGAAGCTGACGGCCACCGATGTTTCCCCGGAAGCGCTGGCGGTGGCCGAAGCCAATGCCGGTCGGCTCGGTGCGTCGCTCACCTTCCGCCGGGGCGATCTTTTTGAGCCGCTTCGCGGTCGGGCATTCGATGTTCTCGTTTCCAACCCGCCCTACATTTCACGTCCGGAAATGGCCGGACTCAGCGATACGGTCGGGAATTTCGAGCCGCATCTTGCTCTGTGCGGCGGCGAGGACGGGCTCGATTTTTATCGCCGGATTTTTCATGGCCTGCCGCCGCTGATCCGGCCGCACCGACGTTTGTTATTGGCCCTGGAGATCGGCGCGGCCCAAGGTGCGGCCGTCGCCAATATGATTCGCCGGAGATTTGGAAAGCACATTGTGAAATTGAGCGTCGAGAAAGATCTGGCGGGTCTCGATCGTAATGTCATGGCCGTGTTGCAATCGGATTAATTTCGGGGTTTAGTCCGCCTCCTTTTTGACCACACTACCTGGTAAGGAGGCGGACGCGATGAAAAAGCTTCTGGCACTCATTCTGATTTTATCTATGAATCTAGTCATCTTTTTTTTCTGGCAAAGTAGCACGATCCAAGCTGATGAAAACGGACCGATCCCCAAAAATGCAATCCGGCTGAGGATTCTGGCAAACAGTGACGCTCCGGCCGATCAGGTCGTGAAACGTCAGGTCCGCGACGCGGTCAACAGCCGGATCTCCGGCTGGGTAAGCCGCTTAAAGTCGCCGGCGCAGGCCGGGCGCGAGATTCGCCGGCGGATGCCTGAGCTGCGTCGGACTGTCGCTCGTACACTTCGCGACGCACATGCCGATCCGGTTTATCAAATGAAACTCGGTCGGGCCCAGTTTCCAACGAAGGTCTATGGTGATTACGTCTATCCGGCCGGGAAATATGAAGCCCTTGTCATTTCGCTTGGGGATGGCAAAGGCGCCAACTGGTGGTGTGTGCTGTTCCCGCCGCTTTGTTTTCTTGACTTTTCCAATAGCGAAGCAGTCAAAACGAACGATCGGCCGGCCATTTCACAGGCTGTCTCTTATACACATCTGACGCTGCCGACGAATAGCCTTG
>UQRJ01000017.1 GCA_900543345.1 uncultured Sporolactobacillus sp.
TCCCGATCATTCATATACGGATTTCCGTGACTCCGATTGCCCTCATTGCGACGGCTTCCGACGATCCCGATTACGTGGCTTTTGCCCAAACACTCGATGCGGCAGCCAAAGCAACCGGAGTGAACTTCATCGGCGGGTTTAGCGCGCTCGTTCAGAAAGGATACACGGAAGGAGACCGTCGCCTGATCCATTCAATACCGGAAGCACTTGCCGAGACAGAGCGTGTTTGCTCATCGGTGAATGTCGGTTCGACACGCGCCGGCATCAATATGGACGCAGTCGGTGAGATGGGGCGGATTGTCAAGCAGACAGCCGCGCGGACGGCCGACGATCAAGGGCTGGGTTGCGCGAAATTGGTCATTTTTGCGAACGCGGTTGAAGATAATCCGTTCATGGCGGGTGCTTTTCACGGAACCGGCGAGGCGGATTGTGTCCTTAATGTCGGCGTCAGCGGTCCGGGCGTCGTCAAACGTGCGTTGGAGAAAGTCAAGGGACAGCCGTTCGATGTCGTTTCGGAAACGGTCAAGAAAATTGCCTTTAAAATCACGCGCATGGGTCAGCTGGTCGGGCATGAGGCATC
Organism: uncultured Sporolactobacillus sp.; assembly: GCA_900543345.1. Lineage (GTDB taxonomy): Bacteria > Bacillota > Bacilli > Bacillales > Sporolactobacillaceae > Sporolactobacillus. Next base: position 581 of record UQRJ01000017.1, read on the forward strand.
GACGCGGCTAGGTGTCCCGTTCGGTATCGTCGATCTGTCGCTGGCGCCGACGCCGGCTGTCGGCGACTCCGTGGCCCGGATTCTGGAGGAAATGGGACTGGAGTCGACTGGTGCGCATGGAACGACGGCCGCACTGGCATTGCTCAACGATGCCGTAAAAAAAGGCGGCATTATGGCATGCAGCCATGTCGGCGGCCTGAGCGGCGCGTTTATTCCAGTGTCCGAAGATGCCGGGATGATTGAAGCAGCGGAATCGGGAATATTGAGTATTCAAAAATTAGAGGCAATGACGGCGGTCTGCTCCGTCGGCCTCGACATGATTGCCATCCCGGGAGATACACCGGCGGAAACGATTGCCGGGATGATTGCCGACGAAGCGGCGATCGGCGTCATCAACAATAAAACGACGGCCGTCCGCGTGATTCCGGCTCCGGGCAAGCGGGTCGGCGATCGCGTAGAGTTCGGCGGCCTGCTCGGCCACGCGCCCGTGATGGCGGTCAATCGATCGTCGTCAGCCGACTTTATCCATCGCGGCGGCCGCATTCCGGCACCGGTTCATTCGTTTAAAAATTAACCAAAAGGGACCCGCGTGACTTGAATCGCCGCGGATCCCTTTTGTCAGTCATTATTCATGCTCGTGGATGTTCTCCGGCCCATAGCTGTATTCGTCGCTGCCAGTGTGCTGCTTGCGCTCCCGTTCTTCGACGGAATGCTCATCGAGCGGCTGTGCGAGTTCTTCACTGTCGTCGTACGCTTGCTGTTCATGTTCGTTGAATGAACGTTCATCGAACGACTCGGCGAATTCTTCGTTGCCGTCAACTTCTTTTGTATTGCGGTATTTTTCCTGCTCGTTGAAGGAGCGCTCATCGAACGGCTTGGCGAATTCATCGATACCGGAAGATTCCCGTGTTTTTCGGTTCCGATTTTCGTCATTTGCTTGATATTTGGACATGTTTTGCACCTCGGCTTCCCGGATATTTTTAGCGAATAAAAACGCTTCGCCGATCTTAGTTTGGCTCATCACTACGTGATTATGCTAAAAGTCGGTGCGGCAAATATGTCCGAATCGGATGTGTGTTGGGGTATACTGAACATAAAGCGAAAGAATATTGCCGGATAGCTTCGCGCTTCCCGGATGCCGTCATCAAAAATTCAAAGTCGATCAGACGAGGGAGGACAATCGATGGAAGGACGTCTGGATCAGGTCGATCTGTCAAAGCAGATCGACAGCCATGAGAAGTATGAACATAAATTGAAAAAGCAGCAACTGCGATTGCTTGCGCTGCAGCGTGTGTTAAGGGAGCAGCAAATTGCTGCTGTCTTTGTTTTTGAAGGTTGGGACGCTGCGGGAAAAGGCGGGGCAATTAAACGAGCGTTGGCGACACTTGATCCGCGGGGCGTGCGCGTGACGCAGATTGCCGCACCGACAACCGAGGAAAAAAGCTATCATTATCTGCGCCGCTTCTGGGAACATTTGCCCAGATACGGACAAATTGCCATTTTCGATCGTTCCTGGTATGGACGTGTCCTTGTCGAACGGGTCGAAGGATTGACTGAAGAAGCGGCATGGCGCCGTGCCTATCAGGAAATTAACAGTTTTGAAAAAATGTTGACCGACGACCGCTATCTAATTGCTAAATTCTGGCTGCATATTAGTAAAGATGAACAGTACAAGCGCTTCAAAGAGCGTGAGGACAATCCGTTTAAACGGTGGAAAATCACCGATGAAGACTGGCGTAACCGGAAAAAATGGGATCAATACGTCGTAGCGGCCGAAGAGATGTTTGAACAAACCGACCAACCCTGTGCGCCGTGGTATATTGTTCCGGCGGAGAGTAAATGGTACGCCCGCATTGCGGTCATCAAGAAGATGGTTCATCGGATCGAGGACGAACTGAATCAACGGGGCATTGACCTTCCCGACTATCCGAAAGTACGCGCGAAATAAGTGTGAATAGCGGACAATTCGGACTTGTTTTAGCGGCGTAAGCCGAGATCTGCCTCTTATTGACGCGGAATCAAGGAGATCGGGCAAAATGCAGACGGTTTCGGGTGGAGCCTGAAATTGCATCACCGGTGCGACGCGATGTCATGATAAAAAGCAGCGCCGCTCCAGGCAGCGAAGGATTCGTTCGGTTATACTGGAAATAGCGGCGTTTGCCGTCTGCAAAAGAAGGGAGGGAAGGCGATGGATATTGCCGAAAAACATGCGGTGATCGATATCGGATCCAACTCAATTCGGCTTGTCGTGATTGGTATCGACCGTCAGTTCTTTTTCAAGGAACTGTTGAATTTTAAGGCTGTTGCTCGGCTCAGCAACTACATAGACGATCAGAATAATCTGAGCGAAAAGGGCGTGCAGGTGCTTCTTGCCGTCCTCGGACGTTTTCAATCCATTCTTCAACGTGAAAAAAATGTGACGGCGATTGATGCGGTAGCGACGGCTGCTATGCGTAAGTCAAAAAACCGGGAGCAGGTATTTTCGCGGGTTCTGGAGCGAACCGGTTTGCATATTCGCCTGCTTTCCGGATTGAAAGAAGCCTATTACGGTTATTTTGCAGTTATTAATTCAACTTATTTCGAACAGGGTATTTCAATTGACATCGGTGGCGGCAGTACGGAAGTGACGATGTTCAAAAACCGCCGGTTGATTTACGCCCATTCGTTCCCATTCGGAGCCGTGACATTATATCAGGCCTATTTTTCGAAAAAAGATCCTCGTGGACAGGCAAAGTTAGTGTCGTTTTTAAAGGGAGCATTTTCGCAGTTCGGCTGGCTGATCGATCAGAAACTGCCGGTCGTCGGCATCGGTGGCACGGCACGTAATCTGGCCCGAATCGATCAAGTCGAGCAACACTATCCGATGGTCGGCCTCCATCAATACACGATGCCGAGCGAACGGCTCGATCTGCTGACCCGCAGGTTGGCGTCGATGTCGCAGACTGAACGTGAGAATATGGATGGACTTTCGAAGGATCGCGCAGATATCATCGTGCCGGCTGCCGTGGTGATCGATACGTTGGTGAAGTTGAACCGGGGTGAAACGTTTTCCTTAAGCGGTCAGGGCCTTCGCGAGGGGATTTTCTATGAATGGATGCTGCATCGGCGGGGGCTGGATCGTATTCCTTATGTGTTGAATGAAAGTATCCGCTACCTTCGGCGCAATTTCAATCTGGATCCGGACCATACGAGCTATGTGAAAACATTGGCTTTTCAAATTCTGGATGGAATACAGCCGGTCATCGACCTGCCGTATTCCAAGCAGCGGATGGCCTGGTTGCTGTCTCACAGCGCGGATCTGGCTTATATTGGCGAATATATCAACAATGAATCGAGTAGTGCGCACACGTTTTATCTGTTAACAAACATCGGTATCAACGGCATTAGCCACCGTGATCGATTAGCCGTGGCGTTGGTCGCTTCATTTAAAAGCGGCTCGGCAATGCTCGACTTTGCCAAGCCGTTTAAGAGAATGATTGTCGCCGATGAGCTGAAGGTGTGCGAACTGCTCGGATCGATTTTGCGCCTGGCTCATGATTTTGATCGAACGCGGCAGCATGTCGTCGACGAAGTCAATGTCCGCCTGCATAAGAAAAAGAATGTGGAATTAATCGTTTCTTATCATGACGACGCTTACTTTGAGGAACAGGCGGCCCAAAAACATAAAAAGCATCTGGAACGTGCCGTGGGTCTGTCGGTAATGATCCGCTTTGCCGCACGCCAATGATTCGCGTTTAACAATGGCACATACTAAAATGCCGGAATCCCATCTAAAAGTGGGGTTCCGGCATTGACTGTGGCGATTTAATCGTGGTAAGATTCGGCAATCGCATCGGCAGTGACGATTGCATTAAAGACGTCGTCCGGTGTCACCTCGAAAGGCATGTTGCCCATGGTGTCTCCTTCGGCACAGGCCATTTCTGCGACTTTGCGCCACTGTGAATCGATGAACTGATCGACACCGAGATCTTTTAATGTTAACGGCAAGCCGATTTTTTTCATAAATTTGATCAGATCTTCCATTTCCTCTAATGGTGCATTCTCTAGCACTAACTGCGCGAGTAAACCGAAAGTAACTTTTTCGCCGTGCTGAACGCGATGGAGTGCCGGGACCGCCGTCATGCCGTTATGAATGGCGTGCGCGGCAGCCAGGCCGCCGGACTCGGCGCCGACGCCGCTGAGATAAATGGTGGCTTCAATCGTTGCCTCAACGGCGGTTGTCGACAGTTTTTTTTCAACCGCGTGTTTGGCCGGCAGTGCGTTGCGGCGGATAGTGTCATAACACAGCTTGGCCAGTCCGACGCCGACAAGCGACGGTTTCATTGCTGCCAGGTTGATGCCGTTTGCCCGGTAACAGGCGCGTGCTTCAAAATATGTCGTCAGCCCGTCGCCGACGCCGGCGATGAAGAAGCGGACCGGGGCGGCGGAGAGAATCTCCGTATCGGCGACGACCATGTCTGGATTGCTCGGTAAGTCGAGATAATGATCGAATTGACCTTCAGGTGTGTAAACGACGGCGAGCGAGGTGCACGGCGCGTCTGTTGAAGCAATAGTCGGATAGATGACGACGGGCAATTTTTCGTAGTAGGCGGCGGCCTTTGCCGTGTCCAGCGTTTTCCCGCCGCCAATACCGACGATCACATTAGCTTTGCACGCCTGGGCCAGTTTTCGGTTGCGTGATATTTCCTGTTCCGAACACTCATAGTTGAATTTTTCGAATGTTGCTTTACCGCCCGCTTCTTTGAACGAGGCCCCGGCTTCGTCTTTAGCGCGTTCGTATATAAATTCATCGCAGATAAAATAAGCGTTATCACCAAGCGGTAAAATATAATCGCTGACGTTTTTTAAAATACCCTTTCCGACAATGAATTTCTTGGGAGAAGTGACCGATTTGGCCAGCTTTTCGGTTTGCGACTTTGCAATTGCTGCAATCATGATTGAGACATCACCTTTCTTGTTGATACTTTCATTATAGGAAGAGGATTGGGCAAACGCTAGTGAAAGCGCTTATAAGTTTGATATATTTGTGAACGATATGTCAATTGCGATGTTACGGCTCCGTACGTGTGCTATTAATCATTGACAAAATAAACATTGGAATTAATTTTTTGACAAAGGAGAAAAGAAACCGTATAGTTAAAATGCAATTAATGTTAATGATACTTAACATTATGTTAAGCGTCATTTGCTTAGGGGGATCTCATGGCTTACCTCGTCAATCACGTCAAGGAACTCAGAGCCCGCTATAACTGGACACAAGCAGAGCTTGGCGCAAAAGTCGGCGTGACCAGGCAGACGATTGCTTCGATTGAAAAGGGGAACTATATCCCCTCTCTGCTTCTTGGATTACAAATCTGCGAGGTATTTCATCTTAAAGCGGAAGATGTGTTTCAAATCAAGAAGGGAGGCGATCATCAATGAAGCGATTGATTGCATCATATGTGTTTAGCCTGCTCGGTATTGCCGTTCTCGGCTTGGCCCTGGTACCGTTTGTATCGGCCAATACACAATTTGCCCGCATTCTGCAGCGGGGCGACGCGCAGTGGACGATCACCGTCTCATTTCTGCCGATTCTACCGGCCGTGATTTATTCGCTACTGATAACGCTGTTGTTTATTAAAAGAAGGCAAGATGGCAGCACCGCAACTTATCGACTGTTCCCGTTGATTTTTCCTGCGGCTGACGAACGCGAGCGGGAAATTCATACGCTGGCCTGTCGCAAGGCATTTGCGGTATTCTGGATGCTTGTTCCCATCGCTGCAGGTTTCATGTGCTTTTATCCGCTATTTTCGGTTGCTTTTCCACTTTTTCCGATCGTTGTTTTACTACTGCTTTCGGCTGTTCAAGTCAGTGTCTACTATGCCGCGGCGAGACGAATTTACCGTGAGTGACTTTCTTTGCCAATACTCGAAACGAATTGCCGCTTCCGACAAACTTAATTGGCAGTGGCGGTGCCTGGCCCTACGCACCAAAATGAGGACTTTGGGCACAAAACAAAGCCGGATGTATGCAAAAGTCCGGACTCTGCATGCAAACCTGCCGCCTCACCGTAATCGATTGTCCATTCGGCCAATTGCTTCTATTGAAATTAAGCGAAACATACGGTATGGTTTTGTTGACAAGACTATGAACGGGTCATCTGTGAATAGCCAATTCTGGGATGGTGAAGGTGAAGAAATGGATAAAATACTGGTTTTCGGGCATAAAAATCCCGATACGGACGCAGTCTGCTCAGCAATTGCTTTTGCCGATCTGAAAAAACAACTAGGCGAAGGGAATGTTGAACCGGTGCGTCTCGGCGAATTGAACGGTGAGACCGACTACGTACTGAAACAATTCAATGTTGAAGCTCCTCGATTGGTCAGGACGGTGTCCAATGAAGTTTCGGCGGTATATCTGGTCGATCACAATGAGCCGAAGCAAAGCGCGGACGATATCGCCAAAGTCGATGTCCTGTCGGTGGTCGATCATCACCGGATTGCCGGATTCGAGACCAAGGCCCCGCTGTACTATCGTGCGGAACCGGTCGGCTGTACATGCACAATTCTCAATAAAATCTACAACGAGCATGGCCTGAAACCGTCGAAAACGATAGCCGGACTGATGCTGTCGGCGATCATTTCCGATACACTCTTGTACAAATCGCCGACGTGCACCGATGAGGATGTTGCGGCGGCGAAGGAGTTGGTGGCCGTCTCCGGTGTCGACGTACAGACTTATGGACTGAAGATGCTGAAAGCCGGCACGGCGATTTCCGGAAAATCGGCCGAAGAACTGATTACGATGGATATGAAGCCGTTCCAGATGGGCAAGTATAATGTCGAAATCGGTCAGGTCAATGTTGTCGATTTCGATGATGCTTTGTCACGTCAGGCGGAATTAGAGCAAGCGATTGCGAATGAAATGGCAGCAAAGCGGCTCGATCTGTTTGTCTTTGCCATAACTAATATTTTGACCAGCGATTCCGAAGCACTTGTGCTCGGTAAGGCCGCCGCCGCCGTTGAGAAAGCATTCGGCGTTAAATTAAATCATCATCTGGCGGAATTGAAGGGTGTTGTTTCGCGGAAAAAGCAGATCGTTCCGCCCCTGACGACTGAACTGACGAAGTAACCGGCACGTTTGATCGCCGGGGAACAAGGTCCATTTCCCTTGTTCCCCGTTTTTTTGTGGCAATTTCGCCGCAATAGTCCTTTATAATAGGTAAGGAGAAGGGGGAGACATTCATCTATGAATCCAGTTATTGAGACGTTGCTGAATCATCGTTCCGTCCGACGGTTCAAAGACCGTCCATTGACCGAAGCGCAGGTCCGGCTGCTCGTCGAAAGTGCACAGGCTGCTTCGACTTCGAGTTACACACAGTCATTTTCTATTATCGGTGTCGAAAATCCGCAGCTGAAAGAACAATTGCGGTTGATTGCCGCAAACCATCAACTGTATGTTGAGCATAACGGTTACTTCTTCGTGTTCGTGGCGGATCAGTACCGCAATAAAAAGATCGGTGCAGCGCGCGGCCGGGAGACATCCGTACTCGATACAATGCAAAGGTTAATCGTTGCGCTTGGCGATGCGTCGTTTGCGGCGCAGAATCTGGCGGTTGCCGCCGAGTCGATGGGCCTTGGTGTCTGCTATATCGGCAGCATTCAGAACGATATCGATCGGACGACGAAGCTGCTCGGTCTGCCGGAAGGCACGTTCCCTATTTTTGGGCTGGCGGTCGGTTATCCCGATCAGCAGCCGGAGAAAAAACCGCGGTTGCCGTTCAGCGTGATTTTTCACAAAAATCATTATCAAACCGATATAGACAATCGGGCACTGGAAGCGTACGATCGTGCGGTCCGTGATTATTATCGGACGCGCAGCGAGCATCCCCGTGACGATACATGGACGGCGGAAATCGCCCGTGGGCTGGAGATGCCGGCCCGGATGCAGCTAAAACCGTTTCTGGAACAACAGAAGCTCGGCCGCCGTTGATGTTCACATCCGAATTTATCCGGCAGATTTTGCAAATGCTTGTCTCCAGCGCCGTTCTGTTCATTTCGCTGACCGGCGTGCCGGTGCTCTGCGGCTTGATTCTCGGCCTCCTTGAACGGCAGTCCAATACCTGGATGATCCGCATGCTGGGTATGAAAGGCATTTACTGGACGGCCTGGCTCGGTACGCCGATTCATGAACTCGGGCACGCGGTGATGTGTTTCGTATTCGCGCATCATGTAACCGGCATCAAGTTATTTCAGAAAGTGGATACGGGAGGCACGATCGGTTATGTCACTCATACGTTTAATCCGGAAAGCTTGTATCAGCGCATCGGTAATTTTTACATCGGCCTTGCTCCGCTGCTCAGTGGCAGTTTAGCTATTTTTGCCGCCGCAGTTTGGTTCGTGCCGGACAGTGCATCGTTGCTTACACAGGCCGCCGGCAATAGTTCCGCATTCTCGCTCGTTGACCCGTCGTCATGGCCGCTGTTTGCGCACGAAGCTGGCCGTTTGCTTGGCAGCCTGCCGACGAAAAATCATGTCACTAGTCAGAGTTTTTGGCTGTTTTTCGTTTTTTCGCTTTGCGTCGCTTCACACATGTCGCTGAGCAGAGAAGACGTTCGCGGAGCGACGGACGGTGTAGGTGCGTTGGCGGTGCTGATTATTGTGGCCGACGGCCTCAGCGCCGCTCTGGATCCGCAATTGAATCGGCAGATTATGACATTACTCGGCCGGCTGAATTTCTTCTTACTGCTTTTACTCTGCCTGGCGATCTTTTTTTCGCTGATAAAATGGGCGATCAGCGGTATAATGTATGCATGCAAACGGCTGATGGGCCGAAGAGCCGGAGAGGAATAATCGATAAACATTTTCGCATGCGAGGCGGCGGCAATACTGGTTCAGCTGAATGCCAGGGGGCAGCCCATTCGATTTTTAGCAAACAAAATGATTTTGTGTACGCAAAACAGCGATGAACGAAAACGGCGAAGATCGAAAGACAAATCCCAAAGTGGTGTATAAATCCTATAGGCGGCCTTGTTATGCCAGACGCCGCAGTTCGTCTTTGACCGCTTGTTTTATTTTAGTCAGACACTCGGCCTTGTTTTTGCCGAAAATACGGCGTCCGTTCACTATGGCGAATGGGCGCAGGCTGCACATTCCGCAGACAGTCAGGCAATCGTAACTCATGACGGCTACCTCGGGATGCTCGGCAATGTCAGCCAGGTCTTCGCCGCTCAGCAAATTGTAATCGCAGATTTCGATTAATATCAGTCCTAATCCCTGTTGCACAAAGGATCCTCCCTTGTCGCGATTCCGGTTTCACATCATTTCATTAATAGACGGTTTTGCTGCAAAAATCAAGTCCGGGGGTCGGTCCGTACCGGGAAGGGACGAATCTTTTAAAGTGTTGGTTCCAGTCTGTGTTCCGTTACCGGCACATCCGCCCGTCATCTTGTTCAAATGTTAATCGATGGAAAAATTCTGCTTGATGCGGAGGAACCGACGATGCCGGTTGAAGGTTTTGAGGAAAAGAATCGCTTCTTGGCGATTGGCCTGGTGCTGTTGTTTGTCTTACCGCCTATTGGGATGGGCTGGCTGGTCGCCGGTGCGCTTGGCGAATGGTTTCGCGTGCTGAAAAGTAAAAAGGGTATCCTGATCGACGATATCAGCCTGCTGCTTCTGGTCATGATGGCCGCGTCGGTTGGTTCCGCGCTTAGCCATCTTCATGCCGACTATTTGCTCTATACGTTCATGCTTTTCGCTTACCTGGGTATTTATCTTTCCGTCCGTAATCATCCGGGTCGGCTGCGGATCGGCTTTTTTACTCGATTGATGATCTTTGGCGGTCTCTACCTTTATATATCTGAAAAATTATACAGCCTGTTTACCTTTGACTCACCGACCGGGCGAGTCATTGCTTTTCTGACCGGCCACTATCTTTTCGGTACGATGGGCAGCGGGCGGCTGCTGGGTTCGGCCTATAACGCCAATTACGCCTGCTATCTACTGATTCTCGCCGTCGCCGCTCTCTTTGCCGAACTGCTTCGCTTCGTTCGTTTTCGCAATCGGGTAGGCTGCTGGTTGATGTTTGCTTCGCTGCTCGTACTGGATGTAGCGATATACCAGACCGGATCGAGAGCGGGCTTTGTCATCACGCTGATGCTCCATCTGCTTTTCCTCTTTCTCTGGAAAAGGAAGTGGTTCTTCGCGGCGCTTTGGTTTACGGTTCTAGCCGCTCCGCTACTGATGCGGCTGATGCCACGTGTCGACAGCACGGCGCTGTCGATGGCTAAGCGATTGGTCATTTGGAAAAACAGCTTAAAATTGATTGCCGAGAATCCGCTTTATGGAGTAACGCCGATCGGTTTTCCCGCGGACTATCGCGAAATGACCGGAGAAATGATTCCTCATGCCCATGATCTTTTTCTGGCGATTTTTTCAATATCGGGGATTTTCTGCGGCTTGCTGATGCTTGCCGTCATCATTGCCAGTAGCTATGGATTACTTCGAACTGTCAAATTTGAACGTCATAAGTACACGACTCACGTTTTTCTGTTTGCCTTGCCGACCATCGTCGGTTACGGATTATTTGACTTCACACTTTCATCGCCGCAAGTCCTGATTATTGTCCTTTCCTTGTTGGCATTCTGGATGCGGCATCTTCGGACAAGCGAATCGACCGGAGAAGTTGTTCATCTCCTGGCTACTCTATTTCATCGGCAAGGGCTGTCCGTCTGGAAGAAGAAGACACCGCGCGATAATCCGTAAGCGGCGATCGGACGGTTTACCATTATCCTGAATTCAGGTGGGGAAAAATGACGACTTCGTCACTCGTGCTTGGCGACTTGATCTTTCCATTCTTCATGTTCCCTCTATTTCCGCCGTTTCTGGCAGTGGCCGCCATTGCCGACTGGCTCATCGACGCACTGGTTCTTTGGGGTATATTGCGTCTGATGCATCTTGAAACGCAGCGCCCGGCCCGGTTCCGTTTGCTGTGGAAACTGTGGGGCATCGGACTCCTCGCCGATGTTGCCGGTTCGCTGCTGTTGACTGCTTTGATGCTGAGTCCCTTCGGCGAAACCGGCCGATTCGATCCCTATGATTTTTACACCTCTGCCCTTAGTACTGTGATTTTCTTAACAGCGATCTTGTTTTCTGCGCTGCTTATCTTTTTCTTTGATCGGCACATATTGCGAAAATTATTTTCTCCGGTTCAGGCCGGACGGATTGCGCTGGCGTTTGCCGTCCTTACCGCACCGTACACGTTGCTGATCCCGACCTCTTGGTTTACGTAAAAAAGGCGCCGCGGCGCCTTTAATACTATATAGGCAACTAAGGCCTGGCCCTGCGCCGACGGTTTGGCTTTGCCGGGTTTTCTGTGCCGTATCTTAATTACTGGGCCGGTTGATTGAGTACGTCTTTGTAAACACTGGAGACAAAATCCCAGTTGATTACATGGAAAAAATTCTCAATATACTCCGGCCTGCGGTTTTGATAGTTGAGATAGTAGGCATGCTCCCAGACATCGATGCCGAGTAGCGGCGTCTCGCCGTCCATCAGCGGGCTGTCCTGGTTGGCAGTACTAACGATGTGCAGCCGGTGGCTGGCATCCAGCGTCAGCCAGGCCCATCCGGAGCCGAACCGCCCGGCGGCAGCGGCGGAAAAATCCGCCCTGAACCGGTCAAAACCGCCGAGTTGGTCATCGATTGCCGTTTTCAGGCCGCCGGTAGGCCGCTCGGCACCGCCGGGAATGAGGATTTTCCAGAACAGACTGTGGTTGTAATGGCCGCCGCCGTTATTGCGGATCGCCGTACGAATGTCTTCGGGCACTTTCGCCAAATGTCTGATCAGATCGGTTAGCGAATGGTCGCGGAATTCGGCGTGTTTGTCAAGAGCGGCATTCAGATTGTCGACATAAGTTTGATGATGTTTGTCGTGGTGAATGATCATCGTTTGCTCATCGATAAACGGTTCCAGGGCGTCAGGGGAAAATTCGAGCTCCGGCAATTCAAATCGGCTCATGTAGGTGCCTCCTCTTTTTAATGAAAATAGTTGCGAACTTATTATCATTTAAACAGCAAATAACAAACCTATCAATTATTCTGCTCAGCAGGCCGCAGTTTATACGAAGCCGAACTTGGCGTCGGTTATGTTTCTCAGGCGGTGATGCCACTGCGCTGCATCAGCCGATGGATGGCCTTCTCCGACTCTTCCAGTACGAGATCGTGATCAATTGTTTTCAATACTCGGTTTTCCATCACAATCCGACCGTCGATGATCGTTGTGTCCACATCACTACTGATTGCGGAATAAACAATACGGGAGATTGGGTCGCTGCCGAATGCCGGCCGGCAGTGGAAATGATTAAGGTTGAGAATCGTCAGATCGGCCTTTTTTCCGGGCTCGAGACTGCCGATGCTGTCGGCCATGCCGACGGTGCGGGCTCCATCGATCGTTGCCATCCGAAAAACCTGATGGGCATTCATCGCCAGCGGTCCGTTTGCCGGTTTATGGATCAGTGCAGCGAGCCGCATCTCATGAAACATATCAAGGTTATTGTTGCAAGGTGCGCCGTCTGCCCCGAGACCGGGTCGGATTCCCATCGCTTCCATTTGCGGCAGGGCGGCAATGCCGGAGGCCAATTTTAAATTTGAGCCGGGACAATGGGCGACGTGAACGCCGTTTTTACGAATGATTTCTTTCTCTTCATCGGTCAGCCAGATGCAGTGGGCGAGAATCAGCCGTGGACCGGCAAGACCGATATGATTGAGATAGACGATGTTGCGCATGCCGGTATCGCGTTGGACAATGGCGATTTCGCCGCGGTTTTCCGAAGCGTGGGTATGGACGAAAACGTTGTAATGTGCGGCAAGATCGCGGACCTGCGTCAGCAGCGTTTCCGTGCAGGAGATCACAAAACGCGGTGCAAAGGCGTAATGAATCCGGCCGCCGTCTTTTCCGTTCCATTTTTCCAACAGGTCGACGCTTTCCTGAATAGAGTCGGCTGTTTTTTCCCGCAGCCCGGCAGGCACATCATCTCCTTTATCCATCATGACTTTACCGGACAGCGCACGTATGCCGCTTTGCTCGATCGCCTCGAATGCTGCATTTGTATGGTGAACGGTTTCCATATCGACGATCGTTGTCGATCCGCCGGCGATTAATTCGCCGATACCGAGCAGAGCGGAGATGTAGATAGAGTCCGCATCGTGAGCGGCTTCCAGCGGCCAGATTTTCTGCCGCAGCCAGTCTAGGAGTTCAAGATCATCGGCCTTGCCACGCAGTAGCGTCTGGCATAAGTGAATGTGAGTCTGGACGAATCCCGGGATAACCGTTCGTCCGGTTGCGTCAACGACTTTATCGGCTTTGTTTTTGGCGATTGCGGGCCCGACCGAGACGATCCGGTCACCGTTAATCAAGAGATCTCCGTGCAGCACATCCTCGTTCGGATTCATCGTTACGATTTCCGCGTTTTTAATTAATATTTTACTCATCGTCATTTTCCTCCTGATTAAATAAAAAAAGGGCTACGAAAAATATGCAAGCACATTTTTCGTAGCCGGGAATTTACGGTTCCTCGGTAGAGACCCTCAAACCGTATCATTAAGGATATACGAAAACAGAAAGGATGAAGTTTACAACCCTCATAATAGCCGAATGACGGCAAGACGTCAAATATCTTGTTAGAAGAACTAACCGTCAATCTGCCATCGTGTGAATCATTCGACGATTGTCATCATTGACAACATTTCTGATTGACAGCTTATCCCGTGATGGCCAGCATTCTTTTTTAGTGATTTTCTTTGCCAATCTCCGGTAAGACGGTTTTAGCGATATGTTGATCGAGAGATTCATATTTGTCGTAGTCGATCGTTGCATACAGTTCCGAACGTGTCTGCAGGTCGTCCAGGCATTCCTTTTGCGTACCGGTCCGGTAAATGGCTTCGAAAACGCGTTGACAGGCCTTGGCTGCCGCACGCATCGAAGTGACCGGATAGATCACCATGTTGAAGCCGAATGCGGAAAACTCGGCGGCGGAAAAGTACGGTGTTTTGCCGAATTCAGTCATATTGGCAAGCAGAGGGATTCGGGCGGCGCGGCGGAACAAGCGAAAATCGTCTTCCGACGTCAGCGCCTCGGGAAAAATCGCGTCCGCTCCGGCTGCCGCATATTGCTGCGTGCGGCAGGCAGCGGATTCCATGCCTTCGACCGCTTTGGCGTCGGTACGCGCCACGACAACCAGTGTCGGAGCCACTTGCTTCAATGTACGGATTTTTTGCTGCATTTCTTCGCTGGATATCAGTTTTTTCCCATTCAGATGGCCGCACTTTTTCGGCATCTGCTGATCCTCGATTTGAACAGCGGCCACGCCTGCTTCAACCATTTCGCGTGCGGCACGGGCGACGTTGAGTACGCCGCCATAACCGGTATCGATATCGACAAGCAGGGGCAGATCGGCAGCCCGGATCAGTTCAGCCGCTTTTTCGGCGACCTCGTTGGAATAAATCATGCCGAGATCGGGAAGGCCGCGGCTTGCCGTATAGGCGGCACCGGATAAATATAGCGCCTCAAAGCCAGTTTGTGCGGCAATCAGGGCCGACATGCCGTCGTGGACGCCGGGGATTTTTAAAATCGGCGGTTTCTGCATCAGCTGGCGGAAGCGGTCGGCCAACTGATGCTGAGGCGTTTGTGTATGGGTAATCCAACTCAATAGTGGTCACTCCTTTTCGCAGATTCAAGCCAGTGAGAACAGATCCATCCACTCATCGACGGCCATGCCATCGAGGCTGCCTTCACGGCACGCATCCAAGATACGATGGACACGCGGTTCCGGGAAAATGCCGCGCAGGTTACGTGTGAATTTTTCCATGAGCAACGGAACGGCTTCGCTTCGCCGTTTCCGATGGCCGATCGGATATTCGACAGCAATCGGCGCAGTTTTAGTCCCGTCATGAAAAAAAACTTGCACGCGACTGGCGATCGATCGTTTGTCCGGATCGAGATAATCGCGGCTGTATCCCTTATCCTCCCAGATGACCATCTTTGCTCTCAGGCGATCGATCTGTGGATTCTTTGCGGCTGCGTCACTATAATCTTGCGCGTTTAGTGTGCCCTTGATCAATCCGACGGCAACGATATACTGAATGCAGTGGTCGCGGTCGGCCGGATTGTGCAGAGGACCTGTCTTGTCGATAATCCGAATGGCCGATTCATGAGTCATGATTTCGATCCTGCTGATGTCGTCAAGGCGGCCGGTCACTTCGGGGTGAAGGCGGATAGCGGCTTCCAGCGCGGTCTGCGCGTGGAATTCGGCCGGGTAGGAGACTTTAAAAAGCACATTTTCCATCACGTAAGCATCGAGCGGGCGGCCGAGGGTGACAGGGCGTCCGCCGAGCAGGACGTCTTGGAATCCCCATTGCTCGGCGGTTAATACGGTGGCATAGCCCGGTTCGCCGCGCAGTGTCAGCAGAGCAAAATGCACGCCTCGACTGGCCGCGTCACCTGCCGCCCACGATTTGCGCGATCCCGTATTTGGCGCATGGCGGTACGTTCGCAGCGGGGCTCCGTCGATCCAGGCTTGCGAAACCGCAGCGGCAATTTCTTTCTCCGAACCGCCGAGGAGAGCACAGGAGACGGCGGTCGAGGCGACCTTAACGAAAAGAACGTGGTCGAGGCCATGACGGTTCAGACTATTTGACAATGAGAGCACGCCCTGGATTTCGTGCGCCTTGATAGCGGCATCCAGCACGTGCCGCATCGTCAGCGGGGCTTTTCCCAAGCGCCGGCGTCTGCGGCTGAGATAATCGGCCGAGGAGAGAATTGCCGCCAAATTGTCCGACGGATGGGCCCATTCCGCTGCGAGCCATGTATCATTATAGTCAAGCCAGCGATTCATGCAGCCGATGTTGAAGGCCGCTTGCACGGGATCGAGCACATATGCCGTTCCGGGCACCGGCACGCCGCTTGGTACGATTGTCCCGGAAACGACCGGACCGAGCAATTTTGTGCACTCGGGGAAGCGCAGCGCAAGTAGACCGCAACCGATCGTATCCATCAGCACAAGGCGAGCATTGTGACGTGCTTCTTCGCTGAAACGGGCGGGCGTCGCCGCGTAATCGGCGATAGTCGTAACAACCCGGTCCGTTTCTGTGGAAGGGCTTACATCTTTAAGGTTCATAGCAACCTCCTTTAGATAAAATGGCAATGATGGTGTGGCATATATCACATCTGACGTCTATAATTATAAGCGCCTGTTATATAACAAGCAAAAATATACACTTGCGGCCACCGAAGAAGGGCGACAAATCGTGACTGCATGACTTAGCGCTATGGCACTTATCGTTTGTTAATAATCTTGAACAGTTGTTCAAGCACCTGTCGGTACGAATTGCATTCGTAACAACGTACGAACGTTGCTACGAACGTTGCGATTGCGGAAAAACGTCCCGGATTCGGGGCAGCTCCTTGTTCATTCAAAGCAGTTATTATTCGTTGATTCGAAACGACCATTTATAGATTAGCCACTATTTTCACAAAAAAGCGGCCCTTTTTTACGGAGAGGGTCGCTGCTCCTTTACTCATATGGTCTCTTTTTCGATTTCGTCCATTCCTCGGTTGGCCAGAGCATCGGCGCGCTCATTCAGTTCGATTCCATTGTGCCCTTTGACTTTATGAAAAGTGATTTGCCGCTGTGCCGAAGCCAGAGCGTATAATTGTATCCATAGTTCTTTATTTTTCACCGGTTTTCCTGTCGAAGTCTTCCAATTCTGACGGATCCAGCTATTAATCCAACCTTTCATCCCGTTCACCACATAAGCACTGTCGATATAAAAAGAGACGGCAACATGTTCGGTCTTCAATGCCTCGAGTGCGCGGATCGCCGCGGTTAATTCCATGATATTATTTGTTGTATCCCTGGCGCCGCCATAAAGTTCTTTCGTCTGGCCGCGATACTGCAGTATCACGCCCCATCCGCCGATATTATGCGCTTTTTGGTTGCCGCGGCAACCTCCGTCGCAATAAATAATAATTTCGTCCAAATGGTTCACCTGCTTTCATCACTTTATGTCGGTGTTTTTATTATATACGCTAGTGGCCGACGGAGGAAGCGGCACTTTATTTTTCTTTGGCTCACTACCGGAATAAATGGCGCCAATCATGTAAAATAGAGAAAAGAGTAGATTGGCGGGACAGACCGCCGCCATAGGAAAGAAGTGTTCAACTTTGAAAATTGCAGTGGTTGGAGCCGGGGCGATCGGCTGTTATTTCGGCGGACTGCTCGCCCGGCAGCACGTTAATGTCGTTTTTGTTGCCCGCAATAAGACACTTGAACGTTTGCGGCATCATGAATTGATCGTCAAAAGCGTAAAAGGTAACTTCAAGGTACCGGTACACGTTATCGATGCGGATCATCTCAAAAATGACTCATCGTATGATTTTATTCTTCTTGCCGTCAAGTCGACGGCGATTGATGAAGTGATGCCGGAACTGCAGGCACTTTCCGGTCCACGGACAAAAATCATTTGCCTGCTTAACGGCATCGGCAACGAGGAAAAGCTGGCCGAACGGTTCGGCGACGACCGGATTGTCGGCGGTTCTGCCTTTATCTCCATCATTCGCGAGGCACCTGCCGTCGTCAATCACATCGGCGAGGAACGACTGGCTATCGGCGAATGGAAACGGGGGACGAGCGATCCCGGGCTGGTGCTTCTGGCGGAACTTTTTCGCAAAGCGGACGTTAAAGTCGAGCTGACAGCAGATATTCGCCGGATAAAGTGGGAAAAACTGCTCTGGAATATTGTCTATAATCCGGTTACCGCGCTGACGGGAACGCGTGTCGGCGAAGCACTTGCCGATCCGGATTTGCGTGCGCTACTCACGACCGTTAAGGCGGAGTATCTGGCAGTGGCCCAAGCGGAAGGCATTCAAATCAGCGGGGCATACTCGGATCAAGTATTACTTCCAGACCAATCGGTCCAGTATCATAAGACGTCGATGCTGCAAGATTATGAACATGGGCGGAAAATGGAACTGGAGTCCATACTCGGTTTTGCAATAAAAACAGCACACCGACATGGGACAAATGTCCGGACGATCGAGGCGCTGCACCATTTGCTGCGTTTTACAGAGAAAAAGCAGATAAATCACCCTTGACGATTTTCCTGATGGAACGGGTGAGAAAGAGGATCGTTGATGAAAAAAAGTTTAATCGCGATTGCGGCGATGATTCTAATCTCTGCTGCGGTGTTCTATCTCTATATCGGAGTAGACGGCAAAGTACCGAACCACCGGCCGTCCAGCAACCGCCCTGCCGCAGCTGTAGAAAAGGCGGCGGGTAATGGGGTGGACGAAAGCAAGCGGATCCGGCAGTTGGCGCAATACAAACGACGACACCAATCGCATGCGACGTCCGTCCGACTATCTGCGCCGTTTGTCAGTCAGAAACCGGAATTGCCGAACGGCTGCGAGGTTTCTGCGCTGACCATGCTGCTCCGTTCGGCCGGCGTTTCCGCTAATAAGATGACGTTGGCCGCGCAGGTGGCCAAAGTTCCCTTTTCTTCCGGCGGTTACCATGGCAATCCGAACGACGGTTTTGTCGGCAATATGTATCACGGGACGCGGGCCAATCCCGGCTATGGCGTCTATCACGGACCCATCGCCGCTTTGGCCCGAAAATACCTCGGCAATCGGGTCGTCGACCTGACGGGGAGCTCCTGGCAGTCGGTTGAGCGTCAATTAGAGAAGGGCAGACCGGTCTGGGTAATTACCAGCATTAATTTTGTCCCTGTACCCGATTCAGCATGGAGAACATGGCATACTCGTACCGGCGATCTGAAAATTTCTTTTCAGGAACACGCGGTCCTTTTAACCGGGTATGATCAAAAAAACGTTTATTTTCATAATCCGCTGGAGAGTCGGGGCGGGAGCAATACCGGAAAGGCCTTGTTTGTCGCGGCATGGAAGCAATTCGGAAGTCAAGCCGTCAGTTATCAGTAAAAAAATACATGGATCCGATTCTCCCATGTGGCTTATTCGACTAAACAAAAAGATCGGCTGTCCGATATAAAAGATGTAGGCGTTTTGTCCCTATTGTAGGGAAAACGGCATCGCGGACAGCGAAAGAGCGCTTTGTAACTGCTAAATAAATCAATAACGTGGCATGCAAAATGGTTATTCTCTCTGATGAGGAGCCGAACTGCTGATGGGTCAAGATATAAAGTCCCGGACCTTCGGAAATGTGGATGTTCATGAGGGTTGAGCAACCTTAAGCTGTTTGCGCGGATCGAACGGGCAAAAGGTAGAGGCACAGAGAGATTTTTTATGCATTTGTTAAGGGTATAATCACCCGGATATAAAGGATCGCGCTTAAAGACATGAGAAAAAAGAATCATGACGGAATTGAACCTTTTAGGTTTCTTTTTCTTAATTATCTGTATGAATATAACCACTTACAAAGCGCTTTCCTTGGTGAATCAATGTATGGCCCTATCCAAAATGCCTCATTTCCCTTCATATATTTTTCATAATTCTTATATTACCTGGTAAGTTAGTCATCATTAATTAGGCATACGGAGGTGCTATTCCTGTCTCTTATACACATCTCCGAGCCCACGAGACCCTAAGACATCTC
>UQRJ01000018.1 GCA_900543345.1 uncultured Sporolactobacillus sp.
ACGAGATGTCTTAGGGTCTCGTGGGCTCGGAGATGTGTATAAGAGACAGCTTGGTGGCTTTAAAAGTTGGCACATGCCATTTTATCCCGATCTTTCCGAGAATCCAGTTCAATCCACCGCCGACTGCATTAATTCCGGCCGCCATGCCTTGACTCATTTTGTTACTTAGCCAGATGATGCCATTGATGGCTTTCTTCCCCATGGACTTGATGCCGTTTCCTATGCGACCTGGTAGAGCTTTTGCCCCGCTGACAATGTTATTCCATGCGCCTACCGCTAATTTTTTCATAGAATCAAGTGGATGCCTGAAAAAGCCGGTGATTTGCGACCAATGCCCCCGAACAAAGCCAATCACACGGCCAATAGAATTATTCCAGAGCGACTTTACAAAAGACCAGAAAGCATTGAATGCATTGCGAGTGCGAAGAATCGGCCGCATAAAAGCAATATAGATTTGCCCGAATTTACCGGTTACAATTTTCAAAATGACGCCGATGGAGTTATTCCAGAGCCATTTTAAAAATGCCCAAATGCCGGAGAAAAAGCTTTTCAGACCGCCGCCAAGTACCCGAGCGCCTTTCATGATTCGGCCGACAAACAGCAGATTAAAAACGTTCCAGATGACCGATATGGCTCCGCTAAATAGCTGTTTGACACCGGACCACATAGCCCTCCAGTTACCGGTAAATAGTCCGGAAAATATCTTGACGATGCCCATAATAATGTTTAGCGCGCCCTGAATAACGCCCATCACATTTTGCAGGACACCATTGACAATAAACATGATGACCGGCATGGCAATTCGTAAAATCGTTAGAATGACGTTTATCACATTGCGTATTGCGGCCATGATCATCGTGCCGTTTTGCTGCCAGAACACGACGATTTGGCTGATGATCGATCGAACAAATGTGAAAATCGCAATGAGCGGAGGCTTCAGGTATGGCCAGATGATATTCCAAGCGGCGATAATGAACTGCCCGGCGATTCTGAGTGCGATGACAATGCCATTAAAGGCATTGACGATATATTGCTTAAGCAGTGCAATAGTCGATGTCACTAGCGCAATCTGTGCCGGCGACAAGCCGAGGCTGCTAAGAATCGACACGCCTTTGCCCTGATTACCAATCAGCAGATTAAATACGGACGCCAGTGCCTGCTTAATGAAGCCGAATGCCTTCGACCCGATCTGTGCCGCCTGATTAACCTGATTAAAAAAGTTCATCAGCAAAGCGGCTCCGGTCGGGCCGAACACTTGCACAAGTGATTGATGAAATGTCTTCACATCGCCGTTCATTAGTGCCGTGAGACCATCGAACAGCGGCATAATGTGTCGCAATCCGGCCTCCATTTTCGCAAACATCGGCTGGGATAACTGCTGAATCGCCGTTGACATAAAGCCGCGAATGTTGGACAGCATACCTTTCCACGTCTGCGATTGCATTTTCATGCCGCCGGAATAGCGCTCCTTCATGAGAGCGAACAGTGCCTGATTAAACTTTTTCTGGTCGGTGATCTGGCCTTGATTATTGACGACCACGCCGAGACGCATGTCCTTGGCCTGTTTGACGATCATGTCTTTGGTAATGCCGAATTCTTTCAATCGTTCCAATTCTCCGGTTTGAGCGTCCGCAATGGCTTCCACGCCCTGATCCAGTGACTTCCCCATAACGGATGACATGTCGCCGACTTGTGGCAATATCTTGCGAGCATTTAAACCATAGCTTGACAGTTTGGCCGTCGCATCGACAATTTCATCTGTCTCAAAAGGGGTTTTATTGGCAAAGTCCTTGGCCCACGCTAACGTTTGAGCAGCCTTTTTATGGCTTTTCATGACGACGGTCAGCGTGTTGAGATATTGCTCCATATTCGCGTTGGCGCCGATTGTCGAGGATCCGGCTATATCGATCGCCTTGGCCACACCGTTAAATACCGCTTTACCAATCGCAACACCGGCAGAGATCTTCGACACGTCTTTAAGGTATGAAAGAAAACCCTTCAAGCCTTTCCGCGCATTTCGATCATCTACGGAGATTTCCACGTTGGCTCCGCCGACTGTATTTGCCATATTCCCACCCCCTTCCGAGGCAAATTAGACAAAATAAAAAAGCCTACTTGTGCGGCTTCTGCTTCCACCACTGTCCAGTTACCCATTCGCTCTTGCTCTCGGCTTGCTTATGATCCTGCTGCATAACTTGTTCATATTCCGGCAACAATTCCTTTTCGGCGTGCTTGCCGCCAAGCGCCGCGCTGAGCGCTGCTATCGTTCCGCGCATCGTTTCATCGGACAGCATCTTTCGACGTTCATACTGCTCACGGTCGGCCTGCAGACATTTCCTTTTCAGCCACCCGAAAGTGTGATCGAGTACATATTCTTCGGTATAGCGGAAATGAGAGGACACTCGTTCGATCATCGTAATTGCATCCTGAACAAGTTGCCGTAAGTCGTTGATAAAATCCTTGAAGTTTTGTCCAGAACCGCTTATTTTTCCGCTTTTTTGGCCTTGCGCTGGTTTTGCTTGTGGAAAATTTTTGCCATGTTCTGGACGGCCGTAAAAGCCTTCTTAATGTTCGACTTTTCGGCAAAGGCTTCAAGAATTTGCATCGTATCGACAAATTCGAAGTCAAGCGCCTTGCCTTCATCGATGCCGAGCGCGATATGCAGGAACTTCGCGATTTGTTCCTCAGTCAAAAGTGACAGAGCCGTCGAAACAATCGCCGCTTCGGACATTTCGCTAAAATCGCCGAGGTCTTCAAGAATATCCCCACCGACATCAGCGATCAGCTTTGCCAGCTGGATCACTCGACGATTGGTCAACCGAGGGATTGGCACCTCGGAACCGCTATCCAGCTTGACCGTTCCAAGGTTATCGAGATCAAGCGATGCTACTGTTTTTTCTGCCATCATTTAGCCCCCTAATTATTTAATCTCAGGACCCCGCAGAAACGGTGACGATGCCAACGGCCTGAATCGTCGGATCGGCTTCCAATTCGGCAATCACTGCCGCAGTTCCGGCTGCGACGCCGTGAATTTTACCGTTGTCATCAACTGTAAAGATACTCGTATCGCTTGAATACCAGCGAATTGTTTTGTCCGTCGCATCCGACGGCGATACTGTAGCGTTGACCTGCACATCGGCACCTGCATCGACAGCGATCGTTCCATCGCTCAATTCAACACCAGTCGGCGCTACGATTGACGAATCGTCATCACTGTCACCGAGATATTGTTCAAACTCGATCATGATATTCTGATCCTCCGGCAGATCATCAACTGTGTGTGCATTTGCCTGGAACGGAAGTAGACGCTGTCCTTTTTCAAACGTTGTCTCACTGTCGTCGCCGGAAACCTTGCAATTATAAAAGACGATGCCATACAATGTGCCGTCTTTCTTAAGCGATAGCAGAGCCATCATGAACGCCGGAACCTCGCTAGGTGCTCCGTAGCTGATCGTCTTGTAGCCAAGTTCGTCGATCGGTGTCACATCTTCGCCGTCAGCATGTGCGGACGTCAGTGGCGCGCTCAGCGTCAGCTTTTTATTGTCCGAATCAATCGCCGCGACTTTGCGAAGCTCACTGCCAACATAAATAAAGCCGCCAGCTTTAAATCCGCTGACATCGGCTACCGTAATGACAGTCGCCCCGGCAGCCAGTGCGCCATCCGCATCTACTTTAGCGCCGAGCACTGCTGCATGATCTTCGATCTGTGCACCAACCCATGAGAGTTGCCGGTTTTCAATTGTCAATTCGGCAAGATTTGTGGAGATCGTATTCGTAAATCCAGTCAGGGTTTGATCAATCGGTTCGACGGATTGATCGACCTCAATGTCATCCGTGTCAAACCCACGTGATACTGCAATGCCATCGTTCGTCGCGCCAACATCTCGCCACCCTGACATTGCGTCGAATGTAGTAAGATCGATGATGTCTGATAGCTTTGTCGGCCGATCTTGGTCAATCGATGCGACCAATAGACGGCCGGCGCCGCCATAGACGGTCGCATTACTATTATCTATCCTGTGAAATTGTACCATTATATTGCCTCCTTTTAGGCTTCAGCATTATCTAGTTCCATGTAGCACCATGCTTCGGGCTTCCCTGTGTCCTCGTCCCGGTCAGCGATTGGTGCCGTCTCATGCTGACACCATGTGATCCATAAGCCCTGTATCTCGCCAGCGTAGCGCTCAAGCGTATTCATCGCTTCGATGAGCACTTTAGTCGCTGTCAGCTGGGAATCGGCACGCGTCAAAAGCTGCAGACGCGTGTAGCCGCTACCGCCGGCATTTTTGACCAATAGTGCCGGTAGCTTGGTTCCGGCAGGGATTGATTCCCCGTAAACCGGAAGGACAGGCATGTATAGCTTAAGAAACTGGATCACTGGGGGAAGCGGATCAACATAATCAATCATTTTCGATCACCTCATTGCCCGCTTGATTTGCTCCTGAGCAACCTTATTCATGCGATCAGCCGCTTGATCAAGCCCATCGGCCATAATATTAAATCGCTTTTCAAGATAGCTTGCATAAGCCACATTGGAACCGGTGATCAGCGTCGTTTTTCCATGCCGGTCGTTGATCCGGTGGATGACGTCTGCGTCCGTCGCCGGTGCGCCCGTCTTATAGCCGATTGAGTTGACATAAAGCCCCGTATCGACGTGCCCCTCATTGCGAGTGATTTCTTTCGCCTGATCGGCCCACGCCATGCCGGCAGCCTGCACCGCTTTTTTCTTCGCGGTTGCCAGTTTTTGCGGCGCGGTTTTTTGAAACCATCGGAGTGTCTTCTTATCAATCTTCATCTTGAATTTCATTCCGTCAGGCATTCATTCACTCCCTCTCAGCACGGCTTCATAGTGATGCAGCCGCGCCCGGCCATAGACCGGTTGGGCATCCTGCAAAGAAAACTCACCGGCCAGCACCACGGTGCCGCTTGTATCTTTTAAATTCTTCACGGTCATGTCGTTTGCCAGCGCCCGATCCGGGCCCGTAAACAGCACATATTGCGTGATGTAGTTTTGACCATTCGGATCGACCGAAACTGTCTTATGCACCTGATCAACGCGGCAGGGGACGTCCGGAACATCAACCGGATTTGAATAGATCGGCTGATTATAGTCATCAGTTCCTGTTTGCCGTCCAGGAATATGCAATGTACAGCGGTGAATCAGTAACCTTTGAAAACTCACCGGCACCATCTCCGCCGGTCACTCGGACCGCTCACAGAAAAAAAGTCCGCGCCGTAAACTCTTGTTGGCGTGAGACCTTTCAGGAGCATGTCCAGCTCAGGAATTCCGGTTGTATCTGACTGTGCCGTTGCCTTCTGCATGGCCGTGTACTGATAGTTGCCGATCCGCTCTGATTGCATACCGGCAATCGATCCTTCGGCCGCATCTGGTTGATCCTGATACCAGAGCAGATCAACGAGTTTCACCGTAGCCGTTTTGAGATCAAGCAGAATGCCCTCATCGGTCGTATCCGTGTAATCAACACCCGTCGCATAATAAATCCAGCGCCCGGCGCGTTGAATATACGCCGTTATCTGATCATCAGAGAGCTCTTTCACTTCCACGAATGCCGTTCCGCTCTTCACATTTTCCGGTGTGGCAAACATCTTACTTCACCTCGATAATAAAGCCCGCCTTAATCCGTTTTCTAAGTTCCGCCGAAGGGTACTTCGGCAACTCTTTTTCCTGAGTTCCAGCCAAAGTAAAAGGCCCTTCCGCATATTGTTTGGTCGGGTCTTTCAGCTTATATTTTTTTACGGCCGGTGCTGCTGCTTTTTCCGGTGCTGGCGACTGTTTCGTATCGGCTTTTGCCACAACCTTCGCGGTATCTGCCGCTTTCGCAACGGTCGCCGTCTTTGCTTTACTATCTGCCATTTTTATGTCCCCCTTATCTCGCTTCATCCAACGTCATAATCAGCCGGGCATTTTTCTGGAACGGTACATAATCATCCGTGACCGTCGTATATGATCCGGTAACCTGCGTTTTCGGATTGCGGTCTGTCTCGGTAGACAGCGGCTTGAACTGATAGTTTAGCAGCGCGAAGTTCGTGTCTACCAAGATGATTCGGTTATCCGGTACCTGTGCCGAAACAAACGGATTCGCATTGATAAAGTTCGGCACTGTCCCATTTGTCAGATTCTGCAGGAAGATAAACTGGCCGGAATCCTCTTTCTGAGCGGCCCATGCTTCGGCGGTTTTCAGGTTCATAATTGCGAGATTTGGAGTGAATCCGTATTCCTCTTGCATATACTGCGCCGCATACCATGCATCAGTCAGTTTGAGCGTATTGGCCGTCTTGACGCCGATCGTAGGTGCTGCATCAGAGCCATCGGCAAAGTAGCCATTCAGCAACCGGTCGACCGCCCGATATTCGTCCGTCCTGGCCATCCGCTGCCCGCGTAGCTGGACGTGCATCGTCAGCATATCGATGTTCATTGCCATCGCTTCATCGGTTACCTCAATGCCGGTGCCGCGTTTAAACACCTGGATAACGTGGTTACCGTCAATCTTGATGACGGCCGTCGGAATCGGTGCTGCCTGGCCGACTTTGCTAAAGTCCAGTTCGTCCTTGTCCGGATCGTCGATGTAATACCACTGATAAGTCTGCTGGTCGATCGGAATCGTGTTCGCAATCAGCTGCTGGGCGCGGCCTTGCTTCGCATAACCGACACGGATACCGTCTTCGACGATCGTATTAAACAACGGTTTCGTCTGATCATTCTGGTAGAGTGCACGGACCTGCTCCATTCCGACGTGATCAAAGCCAAACGCCCGAATGGCATCTTTGAGCGTTACGCCCTCAGATTTAAGATAACGCTTGAATAGCAGCGATGAATCGCCCCTCGTTAGCGTATCTGCCGCCAATTTGGTTCGTTTATCCGTTTCAGCAATCTTTCGCATTGCGGTGTGAAGTTCGGCGCCCGTTTTTAGCTCGACAATTTCGCCGCGCGCATTTTTAATCTTTCTCATTCATCCCATCTCCTCAATTAATTTTTAAGAATGTAAAATTCCGGCCGCCCGCAGTTTCGCGAGTAATGCGTTGAAATCTGTCACAATGCCAGCCGTATCCGTCGCCGTACTATCTGCTTGTGCTGCCGCCGAAGCCGTAGCGCCACCGCCAAGAAATTCAACCGTATCATCGTTTACTTGAATCACGAACGTTCCATTTGCTGCATCAGCTTTCTTCACTTTGCCATCTGCATCAGCCACAACTGAATCACCAATTGCCAATGCCCCCGAATACGGCTCAACGTAATTCCGGCTATATCCAAGCACATACACGCCAAGCGGTTGCTCCGGGCTCTGTACATCATGCTTGGCAATCGCCTGAATCTCGTCACCGTCTCCTGCTTTCAATGCCGAATACGGATTCTCCGTGTCGAATTTCAATAGTGTTCCGGCCGTGATCGGTGCCTCGGCCGTAGCTTCGCTTGCGAATACTGTCAGCGACAGTCCATAGTCATCTGGCAGCATGCCGCCTGTTTTAATCCATGCCATTATTCATCATCCCCTTTGAAATTTTCCGAAACGATTACATCTTCCTCGCCCGTGTCGCCTTCACCACGATGCTGCGGAGCAGTTCCTTGCGTCTGTCGTCCGGGCGTCAGCACATGCTTCGCCAGATCGTCATAGCTTTTAATCTCGTCCTTGATAAACTCAATATCGCCCGAACGAACTAGCATCTGCTTATAACTGTCGGCTTTAAAGCCCTGTCCCTGTGCCCGCACACGGCTTGCTATGGCCTGATCAATCAGATCAGCGACATAGGCCCGGCCTTGCTCAGCTTCGGCTTTCAGCTGCTTCACACCGCCCACTGTGGCATCGTCGCCGAGTTCATTACGCAATGCGATGTCATCAGGCTGCCGAAACTTATCGCCTGTGCCGTCGAGTACCGCATAGACTCGCGACTTTTCAATTTTATTTTCTTCGACTGCTTTCTTGAGATCATCCAATACGCTCACTTTGCGTTCACTCCCTTGTTTTTTCGTAAAATAAAAGCGCCGCTTGCCATCGTCCAATCGGACTTGGTAGCGCCGCTCAAGTGTTGCTATTCGTGCCGGTTCGAGTTCTCCTTGACTAACCATATCCTGCGCCTTATCAATAAAAGCACCGGGGCAGGCCCCTTTGAACACGGTGCTGACTTCCAGCAGCCGCGCATTCTTGATCCAATAGAACACGCGGTTTCCGTCCGGGTCAATATCACCCGGCATAAACGGCGAATCCCACAAGTCCTTGCCATCGGCACTGCAGGTGTATTTGACATCTGGCCCACCAAAGCCAACGCTTAGCTCTTTAAACACGCCGCCAGTGATCGCCCGGATAAAACTATCTGAGTTCCCACCGTCCAGCTGCAGGCCGCGAATCAAGTACCAGAAGCCCCGCACGCCCGTTGTCTCACCGTCGCCGATCAGCTGTGCATCATACGACCGACCATAAGGATTCTTACTGTAGTCATGTCCGGCCTGTAATGCCAACCCGCTTTGCAGATCTCGGACGAAGTTTTGCAGCGTCGTGTTCGGATCCATCCGCGTAAAATAACTGTCAACGTTGTCATTCGAACAAATGCCGGAGAACCTGAAAATCTGCTCGGCCGTGAGCGGCTCAATGGCTTGCTGATTAATCTTCGCCAGCGCGTCCGCATCATCGCCAAGGTCAGCTCGCTTGTCCACCTTGACCGGCATATAAACTAAATCGCCCGTATCAATCACCCCCTTTCGGCTTTGCGAATTCGGCACTCCGTTCCCGCATCCGTTCCTCGAATTTACGCAACTGTTCCGGCGTAAAACTGAAATCCTCAGCAAGCGTAGCAATGGCCGCAGTCACGATGACCATGGCCATATTCTCACGTTGCTTTTTAATTCGCTGTGGCAGGTTTTGGAATGGATTCTTTTTACGCTTGCTGCGCTCAGACCGGTTCATTTATTCATCGCTTCTTCCAACTGGTCTTCCTCTCCTTGCAGTATGCGTGTATAAAAACATCGGCATTGAATCACATTGTCAGCCGATGCCCCGTGTGACGTATCGCCCGGGAACATGAGCTCCTCGCCTCCGACGATAAACGGATCGGTAAACTTGACCGTCTGCCCATCGGCTTCCGCATGGGCATGCCTCGTACGGCTATCATACGTGCAATGCCATATCTTACCGATGACCATATTCGATTGATAATCGCCTTGAAATTGTCCTGCTCGGCCAGCGCTGATCATTTCTGTTCTGGAAATCACTTTCGCCCGATCCTTGCTGAATCCGTAGGACTCTTGCAGGGCTTCCACAGCTTTCGGGATCGTATATTTTCCATCGAACACGACGTCCCACAGCGTTTTGATAACCTTTTCATCGTTGACGCCTTGAATCAGGCTTGCGTCTCTCTCAGAACGCTCCTGCAACCATCGAAGAAGTTGCGTATCCTGTTCGTCGAAGTCGATCGCCGTCGTTAGTTCTTCGAGCGTCGCCTTCCCGGCCAGTACGGCCCCGGAGGTGATCCATTCACTCAATTGATCAATCCATTCGCGAATACGCTGCATTGAATCATTCAAGATGTGAACTTTAATCCATCGAATAAATTCAGGCGGTATGCCGTTATTCTCCGCTCTGGTACACGCAATCAGGACGCGTGTCGGCGGCATGCCGGACTTTTTCAAGCGACTTTGATAAGTGGATAGCTGATCGGATAATTGCTCTGAGAACGCCTCAGACGCGCTCGTGGTTAGTTTCGCCAAGTCGTCCGCATATCCGGCCTCTATCGACTTAACAAAGTCATCACCCCCTTTCGCCGCCCGGGATTTTTTTGACTGTGCGCGCGTTTGCGATTGCGGCTCTCGGAGCAATCCGGATAAATCGGCCTGCTGCGGTTCCCCGACGGCATCATGACCGACTGCCCTATTACTTGCCTCATCATTATCAATCCACCCCTGCTTGACCTGTGTGATCAATGTATTGGTCTCCATCTGTGCCGCCTGTGCATCGGCCTGCCGGTCTGTAACGCGGATCTCGTTAAACGTCAGCGTCGCAGTGCTCTGGCTGCCTTGCACCTGCAGTGCGAGATTATATGCTCGTTCCAGCATCCGTTTCACACCGCGCCGAATTGAATTAATGCCGTTGACAAAAATCTGATATTGCACTGTACCATGCGTTTCCGTCACACTATCATTGTGGCCGAGTAGGATCGGCAGTTGCTTGAGTGCTGTGGTCACCTGCTGATTAATAATGTCGATCAGTGCGGTGCCGTCCATGCTCTTACCTTGCGTGCCGCCGGCCATATCCACTTTGACAGAATCGGTGTGAAAGAAGTTGTCGTCCGGCTTGAGTTTCTTAAACGATTGTTCAATATCGCTCACATAGCTTCGGACGAATGACTTCACGGCGTCTTTTCCTTGAGCAGCGATCGTCGGCGGGATGTTCTGCAGGATTGCTTCCTCCATCACCTGAATGTCGAACCGTGCATGTCCCTGATGATGTGCTACCTGCTTCAGGTCTTTCAGCACTTCCACCTGAAAAAAGATGATCTGCAAGACCGGCAGGATTGGCGACCGGCCATACGGATCATCAACATCTGGATCAAACGGCTGATAATAGACTTGGTTCGGGTTGAGCTCTTTATAGGAGCCGTCCACCTGCTTCTGGACAAGCTTGGTTTCTTGCGTCTCTTTGTCGACTTGAAAGTCCAGCCGTGATGGATCCAACGGGTGGAAGTCAACCACATCGTCCAAACTGTCGTTCAGCTCAACTTCAAGCGCAATGGCTCCCTGTGTATAGCCGGTAAGCAGCATGACATTAATCAGTTGATCGGTTCCACCGCCGTACAGCCTGCCCACGTGCGCCGCTAATGCATTCAGATAATCCAGTGCGCTTTCATCTGGATTTCCGTTCGCATTCGTAGCCGCGAGTTCATGGCCGTTATTCGCAATCCGTAAGAAGTTCCATATTGCCATGCTTGCGTCCGGGCTTATGTCGCGAATAAAGGATAGTGTATCCATCACATTGCGTTGGTGCAAGTGGTTTCGCTTGATCACGCCGTCATACCACATAAACTGCCGATACCAGCGCGGCTGTGTCTCACGTCCGCCGGTAAGGCTATTATTAACCGCTTGTGCTACACCGCCTAGATATTGTTTGGCCGCTCTCTTAACTCTCCAAGCGCGGAATCTATCTGTTAGTTTCATGGCATCACCACCTTTGCGATAAATTAAAAGCCGCCCAATATCGGCGGCAAAATGTGATCGTATTCTTTTGGCTTATGCATCTGGTTAATGGCCTGCGTCATAGCGTCCACCTGATCGTCATGCGCGCCGTTCGGAAACACTGTGCATTCTTCTACGAAGTCGCCGATCCACGGCGCAACACTTGGGTCCGGCAAATAAACGTTACCGGCCTCGACATCTGGGCTTACTGCTGACGCACGGGCGACCTTGCCGCCGTCCGGCGTCACAGCAATAATACCCGCTATTTCATTCGTCAAAATCTGAATGACGGCTGAGCCGTTGGCCTTGTCCTCAATATACTTGGCATTGGCTTCCTGGTGCTTCGCCGTCATCGCCCGAATGGCTTGCACGGTCGTTGGAAAGTTCATTCGGTCACGCACTTGATCAATCAAGTACTTATCGGCGCCCAATCGGCCCCAAACCTGCCCGACCACGTAGTCGCTTTCCTTGTCATCCTTGAATGTACAATCCCATGACTGTACGACTTCATCAAAGCGGCCAGGTAACGCTTTATAATATTTCCACCACTTTCGGTCGAAAATGTCACCAGATTCCGGAGATGGCCTCTGCTGAAACAATGCGGCCCACGTCCGGGATCCGACTTCGATTTTCTTGCTCTTTGCCCATTCCTCATCGAACCCGAGTTCCGGGCATAATGCTTCGCCAGGCTTGCGCCCAAGCAAATCGTTCGGATCCTCGGCAATCGCCGGCAGCCGAATCCGCGTCCATTCGTGTGGGCTGCTTTCCAGCAATCGGCCGACAATATCGTCCTCATGCCAACGCGTCATGACGACGATGACCGATGCATTCTTGTGCAGCCGCGTAGACAGGGTGCTTTCCCATTCGTCCCAAACCTTATCACGGATTGTTTTTGACTTGGCTTCCTCAGCGTTTTTGAACGGATCATCAATAATGAGCACATCAGCACCCTCACCGGTGATTGACCCGCCGATGCCGGTTGCCAGCAGCCCACCGCGATGTCCTTCAAGCGACCAGTTATTATTAGCCGCATTGTCCTGTGAGAGCTGTACGCCGAAGAACGCCGGGCCATATTCGGCAACCTTGTCGCGATTGCGCCGACCAAATTTACGGGCGAGCGTATCCGAGTATGAAGCAATGATCACTCGCTTTTCCGGATTGCGGCCGATGAAATACGACGGGAACGTCTCTGTAACAGTCATCGACTTGCCATGACGTGGTGGCAGTTCAATGATGATAAACTGCTGCTTGCCGTCGGCGATTGGCTGTAACGCTTTACAGATGAGTTCAGTATGCCGAAAATGACGATATTGGCCGCGATGGACTGTGAGAATATAATCACGATAGCTTCTCCGACAGAGCTCATTTCGAGCCTGAATCGCAAGCATATGCTTCTGCTCAGTCGTCAGTTTCATCCTTCGCAATGGCTCTCAACTCCTCAAGAGATAGGCCAGAGAGATTGACATTATTGTTCATTGTGCCGCTATGCTCAATCTCTTGCTTATCGCGCCACCGATCTGGGCGACGATTCTTGAGCCAGAAGATGATCGCCGTGGTATCCGGCGGCATTTTGCGGGTTACCGTTTGGATGCTGCCGTCCGGTTCCATTAACTCTTCCTGATATTCCATGCCGAGTGCTTTTCGTAATAGCACATTTTCAACCTGATAGTCAACAACTTCTTTGCCTTTTTTTAAGGCGTCGGAAATGTCGGGATACTTCTTTTTCCATGTATATAAAGTATCACGGTTAATGCCTATATTATTGGCTATTTGTTCATCTGTAAGACCATCGTGAGCCCATCCCTCTATGAGTGCCAAGCCCTCTTTAGTTATCCATCGCTCATATTTTCCTTTAGCCATGCTACATGACACCTACCTCCTGATTGCAAAATAAAAGAGCACCACTCAAGTGCTCAACTCTAAAAAGCTGTCATAGCTCTAATTCTTCACCAAATGCTTCTTGAATAAGATCGTCCACTAATTTATCATCAATGCCCCTCTGACTTTTTTGACTATATAAGTGCCCGTTTTTTACGTTCCAACTATCCAATCTAGCTTCGGCAGTTTCTTGCTCTGCTATCGTTACAGCCGCAGCTTCATGATTCTCGTTCAATGCGAACTGTAATTCCTTTTTCCTTATACGCAAACTACAACGATATGAAGCAAAATGTAGGTAAAAATCCACTTCCTTAATCCCATTGCCAATTTTATTATGCAATTGCGTGAAATAGTTAACAACCACATTCTGAAACTCCTTCTCCGCAATTATCTTGTCCGAATCAGGGCTAAAGGTTTTCTTTACTTTCTCTGCAAATTCATCTTGAAAGCTCAAGTCATCGTCTCCCTAATTTTTATATTTCCTTAATTTATTTCGACAACTCGAGACATTTTCCTGCAAATTCCGTAAATAAAAAGCACCCTCTCGGGTGATATTATTTTTTATTCAATTAAGCACCGAAGGTGCGCAACGTCTTCTATTTCGACCAGAACGTCTTATCCTCTCCGCCCTGCCTTCCATGGTACAAGCATATCATAAAAATGCAATCCGAAAGTGTACTCTTGGTGTACACTTAATTTTTCCGAATACGTCGCGATGCTCGGCGGTAGACCCGATTGCTCACTCGTGAGCTCACCCGCTTCATCCAATCGTAGCTGTAACCTAGCTCGTCCGAAATTTCCAGCAGCGACTTTCCCCGCATTTGCAAACATGCGACCTTGTAATCAATGCCCTCAAGTTCACTTATCCTTTTTTCGAGTCGCGCTTTTACATATTCCTTATCGTCCAAGATTTTATACAATGGATTGAGCACTGCATCGATTTTATATATCTTCTTCAATGCACGGTCGAATGGCATCGGTGCTTTATGCGGATTCGTCCCCATTTTCCAGTAATACTTACGTTCGATCTCTAGCTGATGAATACGCAGATATAGACAGTCGATTTCACCGCATAGATCGTGGTACATGCGCAGTGGAAGTAGTTCGGTCGCTTCGGTCATGATCATCGCCCCTTTCGCCGCAGCGCATGATTATGCCGTTCCAACACTTGCCCATGGATGCCCATCATGTCTTCCCAATAGCGGCGTGGCTTACTTTCCTTCATTCGCTTTCTCTTCCGTTTTGTTTTGGATTTCATGATGAGCACCCCTCTCGCAAAATAAAAAGAGGACGCAGAAACAACGGCGTAAACCGTCATTTCAACGTCCTCCAGATGACTGGTAGAACCATAAGCAATTTATTTAATCGAGGTTCAAAATTCCTCCCCCTCGTCCCACTTGACTCGTTTCACCTTACCCTGGTGTGTGACTATTTTTGTCTCTCCAAAATCCGGCAAATGTGTTACTTTTGCTTTTCCATCACCAATAATTACCACTTCGTTTTTCATATTCATTATATCAAGTTCAAGCCGCATCGTCTGCGGATCGATCTTTATTTCTTTGAGTCGCATCGGAATCCCTCCGTATGGTAAAATAATCATATTGGATATTCGGGAGGGATCCCGATTTTTTTATTTATAAATTGTATGGTATTTCGGCAATTTCTTCGGACACTTCTTCATCAGTCATTTGATCAACGTCTTTCTGATCATAGCCTAAATCAATCAGTAATTGTCTTTCACTTTTCATTTTCCTGTCCTCCTTCGCCATAGTGTCGTACTGCGAAACATCATTTTCTTAATTGGTACCAATCCCAAAATAATCTCATAGCCTCATCTGTATCTTTAACTGTCGTAGGAGACCAGTAAGCCTGTCTCTCTTTGTCCTCTTTAATCTGATCCACTTTTGTATAATCATCATAAAGTGATAAATTCCTTTGTTCTTTCAACGCACGTAGCGTCGAATTTCGAATAA
Source organism: uncultured Sporolactobacillus sp. (assembly GCA_900543345.1). GTDB lineage: Bacteria > Bacillota > Bacilli > Bacillales > Sporolactobacillaceae > Sporolactobacillus. The sequence continues at coordinate 15,034 of UQRJ01000018.1, forward strand.
AGCGAGACTTGTCCGCGCAGCACGAAAAACCTTCCAATTTTTCAATTCTTTTTTTGTTAAAATGGTCGTATAATCCGTTGCCAATAAAACGGATAATTCCTTTGTTTGGTTGTTCCGGAATATTCATGATTACTTCAATCAATTCGCTAAAGTCGAAATAGGCAATATCCAATCTTTCCAAGAAACGATTTGGGTTTTTATCATATGCATTTTTTAGAGCATTAAATGTTTCTCTATTATCATTGATTACATCATTTGAAAAACTTTGCGCCAATGTTTGAAGCATAAACTTTATATCTACTTTCGTATTCATTAAATTCTGCTCCTTCGCTTTAGCTGTCTACTCTGCATCAAACAGCGATTCCTGATAAAATCCCGTCCGTGCTGCTACCGGGTTAATCCACAACACTTCGGTACGACTCGCTCCGGACTCTGCTTTCGCCTGAAATTCCTCCATCTTCCATCCTTCATTGATTAACTGGTCATACAGTGGATGGTGATAAGCGCTCAGTAGTACCGAGCCCCGGAACATTCGCAACCTGTCTAGTAGTTCGGCGTGGTCTTGCAGTGTCATTTCGCACGCGTAATGTCGCTTGGTTCGCGTACTCAAAATGTAAGGCGGATCCGCATAAATCAGCACATCAGGGCGGTCATAACGATCAATCAATTTTAGTGCCGGCTGATTCTCGATTTGTGCCTGTTTCAGGCGTGCTGCCGCGATCAACAGCTTTTGCGGCAGCTTGTCCCATTCACGAATGACGTGCGGCCCATTAGCGCTGATCAGAGCCCGCCAGCCAGTCCGATCGCTTGTCTTTCCGCCGATGCCCTGCCAGCAGCGAATCAAGAATCTCCGTGCGTCCTCAAGTGGTTCACCGGTGTGCTGATACGACCGCTCATATTCCGCTCGAGCCAGCGGTGTGAATGTAATCACTCGAGCCAGATCGTCAGGAGCATCACGAAGCACGCGAAATAGATTAACAATCTGTCCATCAAGATCATTAATCGTCTCTACCGCTGATGGAGACTTGTTGAAAAACACCGCGCCCGATCCGAAATAAGGCTCCAAATATGTTGAATGATCAGGCATGTGACTGATGATCCAGCTGGCCATGCTCCATTTTGAGCCCGGATAATTCAGAATTCGCGGCATCATCATTTCACCCTCACTTCCTTCCACCCGTCCCTCAGCCGTGCGTTCAAATCGTGCCGCTGCAGCGGTTCATATCTCCATACTGGCCATCTATTTTCATATCGTTTGAGCAAGATCCATCGACGGCGGCTCATGTCGCCACCTTCTTCGCTAGAATCGGGTGCAGATAGTCGATCACAATTCCATTCCGGCTTCCGACCGCTTCACAATTCTCCAAAAACCATTCATGCGGGATAGACTTTCGACCGCCGTGTATCGCTACATCCCACCATTTTGCAAGTGCGTCAGCCGTTAAAATAAATGTCTCACGGTGCTTGACGAATCGCACTAGCAAGAAAGCATGTCCGCCCACATTTCGGTATTTTTCCAAGAACTGTACTTGGTGCTCTTTCACATTTTCCAGTGGGAACCGATTGCGCTCTCGCGTCTCTTTGGCGTCGAATGCCAACCCTCGGCCGTCCAGACAACCAATGAAATCCACCGTCGACTTCTTAGCTGGAATCAGTCGGCGGAAATTCCCATTGCCGTCCCGGATCGGTTTGAACGGTGTGGCCACTTTCTGGACAACAGCCGTTCCACGAAGCCAATAGGCCAGATTGCTAGACTCGACTTCTTCCTCTAGCTGCATCCCCCGATTCGCCCAGGTTGTCATCCAATCCACCCCTTTTTTGTCCGCTCCGGATGCATTAGCTTGCCCGGTTCTCCGTATTTGCGCCGAACCTCCTCGATCGGCATGTGGTAGACTTTCAAATTCCCGGCGACCGTTCCCGTCGGAATTGGTTTCGGATTTTGGCGCTTCTGCTGGCTATGTTTAAAATTCACATGTGGATCAATCTTCGGCGTCCTGCAGGCTTGCTCGGCCGACCAGCCGCTGATACGGATGCGGCGCTCTATGCCTGCTCTGCTCAATCCGTTTGCGTTCGCGGCCGCCAGCAGCTCGCCGTCGATGCGGTGGCCGAGCACGTTAAAGGGTTCTTTAATCATTCCGCTTCGCCTTCTTTCAGCCAATCTTTTACATCAGGATGCTTTTTGGCAATTATTTCAGTGGCTTGATTTAATCCAACTATTAACCCATTGAAGTACCCATAAATATTTGTATCCGGAATAGACATTTCTTTTTTCTTAATTGCATAATCAATTTCACGTTTCAATTCTTCCCTCGGCGACAGTGGATTGACGATCTCCTTTCCTGAAAATATAGCCGTAACTCTGTCTTTAGCTTCTTCTTCTGTCTCAGGATGGTCAGCAACTCTAAAAACCGTTGATATTTTTACTGCTGGCGACCAATCGCTATTTAATATTTTCAGGGCTTCATCATTAACTGCTTTTTTCAGCGTATATGGTTCACTCATTACTCTTGCTGCCTCCTCGCTCTTCTGATTAGCCATAAAAAGCTATTAGGTGTTCCGATATATAGCCCTCCTCCGTCTCTTTCAAAATATAAAAATGGAAGACGGATGAGCCAGTGGAAATAGCTCCATTTCCTGTTTGGATAGATTAAAAACCGCCAATTTGCAAACCTACTATACCGATGAAACATTTGTATTTTGTCATGATTTTTAATGATTACTGCTCTATTTTTTATTAGCTGTATAGCCGTATGGCTTTTATGAACGAATTTCTTCATTGCTGTGCCTCCTCGATTTTTTGTTTAATTTCGTCGTAGGATTCCTGCACTTCAAACAACCATCCATCCGTATTAATGCTGTTCCCATTCACATTGATAATTTGATCGATATTCAACAACGTTGGTGATTTTCCACCTGCTAGGTGAACTTCAATAAATCCTTTCATTTTCTCGCTCCCTTATTGCATATCTAAGGCTTTATTCAATGTTTCAGGTGCAATTCGTTCGATAATATCAAGCAATCGCCTATATCCCTTTACAGATTCTCGTAACCGATCAATTTCACATTTCAGAGAAAATATTTCATTATTCATGTCCTCGATATCGTCTAAAGGAACGGTTATCTTTTCTTTCATTTCCTCGCTCCCTTTCTGGTTTCTCCGTGATCCAGTCGCCGCATCTCTTCCAGCGCACAGCCTTGGTGGTAAGCAAATATCACGAATAGGGCGTTGATAACAACCACCGTAATAACTACAATCAGCAATGCTTTCATAATTGGCATGCCTCCTTGATTTCGAATCTCTCCGCACCGTGCTCCGCATTCTCCGGCTTTAATCCGATCTGACGGTACCATTCGCGGAGCCATGCATCGTCGTCACATTCAATCGCCGGCCCGCTATTCGTAATCCGGGTCACGCCCGGCATGATGATCTCTGCTTGGTTCATTTGCTAACGCCCCTCATCCGATAGTCCGGCACATTCGTCAGTACGATCCACGTGCTGTGCTCCATCATCCGTGAGAAAATCCGTGCCATATCGCGTTCGCTGCGGAAATCTTCGCTCGAAAGGTTCGTTGTAAAAATGTTGCTCTTTCCGGACCGCTGATCGATAATTTCGAACAGTTTCTCCATCCCCCAGCCTCCGGCGTTCTCAGCGCCAAGATCGTCAAATACGACCAGATCGGCAGCCACGATATTGTCGATCATCCTGTCCTCGGTCGTCTCAGCGTTGCGGTTGTATGTCGATCGAATCTTCGTCAGCAGCTTCGGCGTTGACGTAAAGATCGCCGTGTATCCCCGTTCCTTGGCCACTTTCACAACTGACATTGACAGGTGACTTTTTCCGGTGCCGAATCCCGTACTCTGAAAAAAAAGATTGCTAGGCTTGGTCGGATCAAAATGCTCGGCGTACTGTTTCGCCTGGATCAGCGCTTTCGCTAAGTCCGGCCGGTACGGCTTGAACGTCTCAAAACTGGCGTTCAGCAGTGATTGATTGACGAGGCTGTATTCAGCGAATACGCGGTCAATACGTCGCTGCGTGGCCTGTCGCTGGTTCTCTGCGACTTTCTGCAGTAGTTCGCAATTGCAACCGATCGACTGCTCAAACGTCTTGCCTGTCCGCGTGTCAGTCATCTGGAAGACACGGACCGTCTCGTGGCAGCGTGGGCACTTGTACTGCCGCATAAACTCAGAACGGTAAATCGACTTGGTCATACTGGTAAGCGTATCCTGCAGGCTTTTCACGTGGTTTCACGCCTCGCTTTCGTATCGTTTTTTTAGCTTGCTGCTTGGCTTGCAGCGCCCGATAGTGATCAACGATGTATTTTGAGCAATACCGGAATGACGAGATCTTCGCTCCCGGTGAGTGCCGCGCTCGCTGGTTGAAATCTTCGAAACACTGATTAAGCAATCGCAAGGCGTCCTCCGGCGGTACTTGCTGCAACAAATCCGTCATCGCATCGTAATCTGCTGGCTTCGGATATTGTTTGGTTCCAACCTGCATCGTCCGCAATTCGTTGTATCGCTCGCACAACTTGTCCAGTGCGTCCCTTCCACGCTCGGGAGTTTGTGGTATTTCTCTGACGCCGCTCGACCGCGACCGATCACCTCGCAATCTGTCTCTTATACACATCTGACGCTGCCG